>JASHTQ010000660.1 GCA_030040475.1 Streptosporangiaceae bacterium | reverse complement strand
GTCAGGTTCGTGTCAGGTTCGTTCGACGACGACGCGGCGTTCGACCAGCTGGCCGCGTGCGTGCGCAGCCTGGACGCCGAGCGGGGCACCGGCGGGAACTACGCGTTCTACCTGTCGATCCCGCCGAGCCAGTTCCCCACCGTGGTGCAGCAGCTCAAGCGCAGCGGCCTGTCCGACTCCGGCGGGCACGGCTGGCGACGGGTGGTGATCGAGAAGCCGTTCGGCCACGACCTGGCCAGCGCGCGGGAGCTGAACGCGACCCTGGACGGGGTGTTCCCGCCGGAGGCGGTGTTCCGCATCGACCACTACCTCGGCAAGGAGACGGTGCAGAACATCCTCGCGCTGCGGTTCGCCAACGAGATGTACGAGCCGATCTGGAACCGCGGCTACGTGGACCATGTCCAGATCACGATGGCCGAGGACATCGGCATCGGCGGCCGCGCCGGGTATTACGACGGGATCGGGGCCGCCAGGGACGTGATCCAGAACCACCTGCTGCAGCTCCTGGCGCTGACCGCGATGGAGGAGCCCGCCGCGTTCGACGCGGACTCGCTGCGGATGGAGAAGGAAAAGGTCCTGTCCGCGGTGCGGCTGCCCGCCGACCTGGCGACGGGTACCGCGCGCGGGCAGTACTCGGCGGGCTGGCAGGGCGGCCGTCAGGTCCGTGGCTTCCTGGAGGAAGACGGCATACCCGCCGATTCGCGCACCGAGACGTACGCCGCGCTGCGGCTCGGCGTCGATACGAGGCGCTGGGCCGGAGTGCCGTTCTACCTGCGGGCCGGCAAGCGGCTGCCGCGGCGGATGACGGAGATCGCGCTGATCTTCCAGCGGGCGCCGCACCTGCCGTTCTCCGCAACCGACACCGAGGAGCTCGGCCAGAACGCGCTGGTGATCAGGATCCAGCCGGACGAGGGCATCACGGTCAGGTTCGGCTCGAAGGTGCCGGGCACGGCCATGGAGGTCAGGGACGTGAACATGGACTTCGCGTACGGCGAGTCCTTCACCGAGTCGAGTCCCGAGGCCTACGAGCGGCTGCTGCTCGACGTCCTGATCGGCGACCCGCCGCTGTTCCCCAGGCAGCAGGAGGTCGAGCTGAGCTGGCGGATCCTCGACCCGGTGGAGGATTTCTGGGCCACCTACACCAAGCCGGACCAGTACCCTGCGGGGACGGCTGGCCCGGCCTCGGCCGAGGCGATGATGGCCCGTGACGGGCGCGCCTGGCGCCGGCTATAGGGAGGGGGCTCTGTCATGACCATCGACCTGACCGATACGACCACGGGCGCGATCCTGGAGGCGCTCTCCCAGGCGCGCCGGCGGCTCGGCGGCCCCGCCTCGGGCATGGTGCTGACGCTGATCATCGTGACCGACGAATCCTCGCAGTACGACGCGGTCCGGGCGGCCAACCACGCGGGCCGCGAGCATCCCAGCCGGGTGCTCGCCGTCATCGCCCGCAGGCCGAAGGCCGAGTCCCGGCTGGACGCCGAGATCCGGGTCGGCGAGAACGGCCCTGGCGAGACCATCCTGCTGCGCATGTACGGCCCGCTCGGCCAGCACGCCGACTCGGTGGTCGCGCCGCTGCTCGCGCCCGACGTTCCCGTGGTCACCTGGTGGCCGGACGACGCGCCGCCCGTGCCGCGCACGGATCCGCTCGGTTGCGTGGCCCAGCGCCGGGTGACGGACGCGGCATCCAGCGACACGCCGAGGGACATGCTGCTGAGCCTGGCCAACGCCTACCAGCCGGGCGACACCGACCTGAGCTGGACCCGGTCGACGCCGTGGCGGACGCTGCTCGCCGCCACCCTGGACCAGCCCTACCCCGAACTGCTCAGCGGCGAGGTGCTTGCCGAGCCCGACAACCCGACCGCGGACCTGATCGCCGCCTGGCTGGGGCTGCGGCTCGGCATCGAAGTGCGGCGCGGCGAATCCGGCGGCCCCGGGGTCACCGAGGTCGGCTTCGAGACGCCCGAGGGCAAGGTCACGATCTCCCGGCCCGACGGCAGGACCGCCACCTTGACCTGGCCCGGCAGGCCGGAACGGCGGGTGGCGCTGCACCGGCGCGAGACCGACGACCTGATCGCGGAGGAACTGCGGCGACTGGAGCCCGACGAGGTGTACGGGGAAACGATCCGCGCCCTCACCGGAGGGATCCCGCGTTAATGACCGTGCCCGAGGTGATCGTGCACAATGACCCGCAGTTGCTGGCCAAGGCGGTTGCGGCGCGGCTCGTTACCAGGCTGGTCGATTCCGTGGCCGCGCGCGGGACCGCGTCGGTGGTGCTGACCGGAGGCCGGATCGGCACGGCGGTGCTCGCCGAACTGGGGGTGGCGCCCGCCCGCGACGCCGTCGACTGGAGGCACGTGGACATCTGGTGGGGAGACGAGCGGTTCCTGCCGACCGGCGATCCGGAGCGGAACGAGACCGGCGCGCGTTCGGCCCTGCTGGATCACGTGGACACCGATCCGGCCCGGGTGCACCCGATGCCTGGCCCGGACGGACCCGACGGCGACGAGCCCGAGGCGGCGGCGGCCAGGTACGCATCGTGGCTGGCCGCGGCCACCAGGCCGGAGGATCACGCCCCGGTACCCGAATTCGACGTGCTGATGCTCGGCATCGGTCCCGAGGCGCACGTCGCGTCGCTCTTTCCCGGCATGCCGGCGCTGTATGACGAGCGGCCCGTCGTCGCCGTCCGCGGCGCCCCCAAGCCGCCGCCGATCCGTCTGTCCCTGACCCTTCCGTCGATCCAGGCGGCGCGGGAGGTCTGGATCATCGCCTCGGGCACCGACAAGGCCAACGCGATCGCGATGGCGCTGTCCGCGGCCGGCCCGGTGCAGGTCCCCGCGGCGGGCGCGCGCGGCAGGCAGCGGACGCTATTCCTGCTCGACTCCGGCGCCGCGGCCAAGGTTCCGGCGCAGATCGGCCGCCAGGGCGCGCACTGACTTCTCGCCGGGCCGGCAGGCGAAGGCCAGCCCGGCGGCCAGGCAGGCGGCGGGCACGGCGGCGAGCACGTAGCGGTAGCTGAACCCGGCGGTCATCGGCGGCAGCACGATCAGCAGCGCCGCGACCAGCCACGGCAGCAGGGCGACGCCGCCCCAGCGGCGCCAGCGCGCCACCACGCCGGCCAGGCCGATGAGCACGACGATGCCGAGCAGCGATCCGCGCAGGTAGATGTACCGCTGGTAGATCTGGATCAGCCGTGCCCAGGGCATGACCACCTTGGTCTCTCCCAGGCCCGACCCGGCGAATTCCTGCCGCGCCTTGTACATCTCGTTGGCCTGGGCGTCACCCTTCGTCGGCGATACCCACCACGGAATCAGGGCGTCGAGCTTGGACTGCGACACGAACTGGAACGCCGGGCCGTTCCCCGCGAAGTTCTGCGGATCAGGCTGCCGGTTCCAGCCGAAGGTGTGCAGCGTGTCCTTGAGCACCACGCGCAGGTAGTCGACCGGCTGGGCCAGGATGGCCCGCTCGGCGAACTCCTCGGCCAGGCCATTGGTGTAAGGGGTGAACCGAAGCGCGTTGTTGGTCGAGGTGTACAGGTTATACAGCGGCGTGGTCTGGTTGCGGTCGGGTCCCAGCTCGTTATCCGCCCAGATGTAATCCCCCGCCGGAGGGCGCAGATACGGCGGGGTCGGGTCGCACAGGATCCGCAGGCTCGCGGGCGGGTTGATCGTCGAGCACTCGGCGAACGAGCTGACCCGGCCGTACAGGAAGGTGCCGTTCGACTCGGTCAGCGCGTACTTGCCGTAGCTGGCGTGGAACCAGATCATGTACGCGCCGATCGGCACGATGCCCGCCACGAGCAGTGCGGTCAGGCGGCGCCAGCCGACGCGCCTGACCAGCATGATCACCAGGATCACGACAAGGAGCGGCTCGCCGACCGACCGGACGATCGTCGCATAGCCGACGAGCAATCCCGCGATCGCCATCGCCAGGACAGACGGCCGGTCATTCCAGCACAGGATCACCACGACGATCGTCACGAGGAAGGTGAACAGGGGATCGGCGGTGACCATGTGCTCGAGGTGCAGCTCGTAGGAGTCGAACAGCGCGGGCAGCGCGGCCAGCGTCGCGCCCCACCAGGGCAGCCCGCGACGGCGCAGCAGCGCGTAGATGGCGACGCCGATGGCCACGCCCATCGCCGCCTGCAGCAGCGCCAGGGAGTAGGGACTGTGCAGCGGCAGCAGCAGGTCGATGAGGAACGGGTAGCCGTTCGGCCGGACCTCGTCAGGGATGTGCGTGACCGCGTCGTAGAGATAGTTGTAGGAGTCGTTGAACCACAGGATCGGCGGATAGCCGAGCACGACGACGATCCGCACCGCGACGGCGGCGACAACCACGATGGCGAACTGCCAGTGCGCAACGACCGGGCGGATGAACCGCCCGGGGAGGCGGACACGCTCCTGCGTAGGTGGCTGCTGATCAGGAGCGACCAATTCACTGCCGGTGGTCGTGTCCGTCAACGACCGCCTCCCGCCTGTAGAGCCTGCCGGCAAAATGATGCGACCCTTTCGCTGATTCCGCAGGCCCCGGATAATCCAGCGCGCCGCCGCGGCTCTGCCCGCGTCGGCTGACCCATGGTAGCCGTATACCAGGTAGTGGGGTGACCGTTACGGGTAACGCGAACGTTGTTGGAACGTACCGCTACCAGCGTCCCCCGTAACCCACGCGGCATGCCAGCAGGCAGATAAATATCACCGAGAGCGCGGCCGCCGTCTCCGGATAGCCCGCCGCCGCGGAGATCATGATCCAGATGAACACGACGGGAAGGAGCCTGCCGAGCGGGCGCTCGTGCCTGCGCTCCTGCGGCCGCTCGACGAGGGGCGCGGCCCGAGGCACGGTTGCCTGCGGGAGATCCGCGCCGAGCACCGGCTCGACCGGGAGGTCCACGGTCAGCTCGCGCAACTCGGCCCAGGTTCTCGCGCTATACGCCGACGACGTGCGCTCGTCGAATTCGTCGAGCGTCAGCCGCCCGTCCGTGTACGCGTCACGGAGCACGTCCACGACGGTCTCGCGTTCCTTGTCAGAGGCACGGATCGAGCGGTCGGTCATCGGCGGTAACCCTTCAGCCCTTATGGCCTTCCCTACCTACCATTCGATCTTAACCCAGCACCGGCTGGATCCCACTGCACGATTTACCGGAGGGCACAAGCCTCGCGCCGGGTTTTCATGGCGCTACCCGAAGGCTCCTGCGCGCTGAGGTGGGCGGATCGGCGCTGGCACCCGTTTTGGTAGCTTTCGCGACGGCCAGGCCCGCGCTGCACCCAAAGGGTTACGAAAAGTGAGGGGCTTTGGGCCTCGCACCTTTACTCATGCGGCGTTACGCTGTTGGCGAATCTTTCATCTGGTCAACTTGAGTCACAAGTGACCGAAGGAAGGTTTTGGCGAGAGAGACGAAGTCGCTCACGCCAGCCACGCAGTTAACGCCGGGCACGCCCTCCCGGCTGCCCTTACCGGAGGCCGGGAGCCGCACGCCATTCCTTCATTGGAGGGATTCTTTTGAGCGTCAGCGAAGACCGCCTAGTCGAGCCCAGTCCCACCAGTCCGGCCCCCGCTCCAGCCGTCGCCGACCCTGCCCCGCTGGGGTTGGCTGCCTTTGCCCTGACCACCTTCCTGCTGTCGGCCGCCAACGCCAACTGGATGACCCACGCCACCGGCGCGGCGTTCATCGGCTACGCGCTGGCCTACGGCGGCATCGGCCAGCTGCTGGCCGGCATGTGGGAGTTCCGCAACCGCAACGTGTTCGGCGCCACCGCGTTCTCCACCTACGGCGGCTTCTGGATCGGCCT
>JASHTQ010000659.1 GCA_030040475.1 Streptosporangiaceae bacterium | reverse complement strand
GCCCGCGCTGGCGCCCGCCCTCGCGCCGACTCCGGCGCCGACCCTCGCGCCGACTCCGGCGCCGACTCTGGTCCGATGACCATCCGGGTCATCCTGGCCGACGACCAGCCGCTGGTCCGCGCGGGCCTGCGGATGCTGATCGCGCAGACGCCCGACATGGACGTGGCCGGCGAGGCCGGAGCCGGAGCCGAGGCGGTGCGGCTCGCCAGGGACACCGGCGCCGGCGTGGTCGTGATGGACATCCGCATGCCGGGCATGGACGGCATCGAGGCGACCAAGATGATCACCGCCGGTGACGGGGATACGCGCGTGCTCGTGCTGACCACCTTCGACGACGATGACTACGTCTACGGCGCGCTGCGGGCAGGGGCGAGCGGGTTCCTGGTCAAGGACATGGCGCTGGACGACATCCTGACCGCGATCCGCGTGGTCGCAGCGGGGGACGCCATGATCGCGCCGGGCGTCACCCGCCGGCTGATCGGGCAGTTCGCCGGCCAGGGGACGCGCCCCGGCCGTCCTGCCCGGGAGGTGACGGGGATCACCGAGCGCGAACGTGAGGTGCTCAGGCTGGTGGGCCTCGGCATGTCCAACGGCGAGATCGCCGCCGCCCTCTACATCACCGCCGGCACCGCCAAGACGCACGTGGCCCGGCTGCTGGCCAAGCTGGACGCCAGGGACCGGGTACAGCTCGTCATCACCGCCTACGAGGCCGGCCTGGTCTCGGCACCGCGCTGACCGATCGGCACACGGTCAGCGCAGCAGGCCGAGGTAACGTGACAGGCCGTGCTCGACCTGGACCATGTCATCGCGCGACAGGTAGTCCACGAGCTCACCGGTGACGTAACGGGTGTCGACGGCACGGATCTGGTCGATCAGGATCCTGGTGGCTCGCCCCGCGATGACGACGTCCGGCCTGAAGACGGCCGGCTGGGCGCTTGTCGAGGTCGGGATGACGGTCACCGTCGACCATTCGTTCTGCTCGATGCCGATGACGAGTCCGAGGCGCCGGCCCCCTGCTCGTGGCCGCGCTCGGCATCGCCGAGGTCCACCGGTAGACCGCGCCGCGAATCATGCGCGATCGGCCGCGCGCGGCGGGACAATGAGGCCCGTACCGACAATCCGGATGTTGCCGTCGGCGTCGTACTCCCATGCATCAGCCTCGGCGGACTGGTCCTCGCTCCTCGGCCGGTACATGTCGGCACGGGCGCGCTCCTCCCAGGCCTCCCGGTCAAGCAGTCGCAGCGCGCGGCGGATGACGTCGCTGGTCTTCTCGTTCGCACGGCGATTGGCTTCGATGACGCGGAGATCCATCCTCTTCGGTGGGACGGAATCCGAGGCTCACAGAATCACTGGACATCTGAGGGGGCTGCGTGGATGCGCGGGCCACTAGGCCAGGTCGGTCAGCAGGAGCTCGAGCGCCGACTCTTCCTGGACGCCGACGCCGAGAGCCCGCATCGCCGGGGTCAGTTCCTGATCCCACTCCGCGACGACCGGCTGGCCGGAGAGCGGCTGCAGCGGAGTGGCCCGATCGCGGGCGGTGCGGACGTGCTGTTCGTAGTCCGCGGCGGACATCCGCCATGGCCTTGCGTCGTAGCTGGCCAGGACGCGGTTGGCCATCGCCACGCCGGGCCAGTCGAAGTCGCCGCGGTAGGCCAGCCGCGCGCCCGCGCCGGCCAGGGCGTCGAGCAGCGCCAGCACGGTCGTCGACGGGTTGCCCGAGGTGCAGACCAGCGGCCTGCGGCAGGCGGCGTCCGCGGCGGCCTCGACCACCCGCGGGTTCTCGCAGACGAAGACCTCGGTGCCCGGCGGCAGGCGCCACCGCATCCGGCGCAGGTCGCGCATGGTCAGGTGGGTCTCGGCCCGCGACGCCGACCGCTCCCGCAGCAGCCGCGCGGGCCAGTCGTCGCCCAGCGGCATCAGCCCGTAGGTCAGCGCGGTGCTCCAGACCTCGTCGGTGGCGACGCCCGCGGCCTGCCACAGCTCGCGGCGGCCGCGGGCGTCACGCGGGAACTCCTCGCCGCGGCAGCGGGCGAGGCCGCGCAGCACCAGCCGGGCGAGGATGGTGTCGTCATCCAGGCCGTGCGCCGTGCCGGTGACACGTTCGGCGAGCTCGCCCCGGCCGATGCCCGCCGGGGCGATGCCCGCCGGGGCGATGCCGGCCGGGGGCTGAACCTGCGGCGTCAGGCTGGACAGCACGCCGATGGCCTGCGTCAGCAGCACGACCGCGCGGTCGGGGGCGAGCCGGGCAAGGGCGCCGCCGCGGCGGATCTCCTCCAGCCAGCCGGGCGCCCAGGGCGCCTGCGCCAGGCCGACGGCGGTTATCGCCTCGTCCGCCACGACCCAGACCTGGTCCCGCTCGGCACGGCGGGCGCTGCGCACGGCGGGCCGGTCGATCAGCCGGCCGCGCAACTCGGTCACCGCGTCGGCTGCCCCGCATCCCGCGGCGCTCGACCGGAGCCGCTCGTCGAGAGCCGACAGGGCGATGGTTATCGGCCCGGCGGGATACGCGCGGCCCATCAGCAAGGCGAGGGCCTCTCGTTCGGCGTGGCTCGGGTCCGCGATCAGCACCCGGCCGCGGATCGCGATCCCGTTGCGCTGCAATCGCTCGTGCAGCGTGTCCCAGAGGCGGGCAAGCTCGGGCCTGGCGAGCCAGGACCGCGCCGCCGGCGTCATGGTCACGGCCGGCTCACACGCCGACCAGGCGCTTGCGGTGGCCGTCCCAGGTGAAGTGGACGGTGGCCACGCCGCGCGCGTGCGGGTCGCGCAGGCACTCGTAGATGTGCAGGCTCGGCACGCTGGGGAAGCATCCCCACAGCCGCTCGCTGGTGATGACGAAGTCGAGGTCCAGGTCCACGAGCAGGCCGAGCAGGCGCCCGTGGGTCGGCTCGTCGACCTTGGCGAACGCGTCGTCGAGCAGGATCAGCCGGGGCGAGGCCGGGGCGCCGGCCGCGACCGAGCTGAAGTGCGCGGCCGCCGTGGCGAACAGCACGAGGTAGGCGACGACCCGCTGCTCCCCCTGGCTGAGCGCGATCCGGTGGCTCAGCACGCGTTCACGATCCGGGTGGGCCGCCTCGGTCACCTTGACCTTGAACTCGAACCACTCCCGGTAGTCGAGTGCGGCGCGCAGGTGGACCGCGTAGCCCGCGGACGGGTCGGCGAGCCGCGCCTCCTCGATCCGGCGGCGCAGCGCGTCGCGAAGCTCGGCGGACTGGTCCCTGGTGCGCAGCGCCGACGGCCGGCGCAGCAGCGTGACGGCGGCCCTGACGTCCGCGTCGCAGCCGGCCGGCAGCTCCCACTGCAGGCGGGCGCCGATGCCGTGCGAGGACTTGACCTCCTCAAGCGTGTCGTTCATGCCGTCGACCAGGGTGCGCGCGGCCAGCACCTGCCTGGTCAGGTGGTCGCCGAGCTCGCCGAGCAGGTAGGTCTCGAAGACCTCCTGCTCGCGCAGGGACAGCCGGCTCCTGGCCGCCTGCGCGGCGGCGCCGATCCGCTCCCCCACGACCGCCACGTCGTGCGCTCCGGTGTCGTCGCGCAGCGCGTAGCGCTTGATGCCGTCCTCCTCGTCGCCCTCGGCGTCGTAGCCCCCGGCCAGGCCGTCGCGGAGTTCCTCGCCGCGCCTGATGATCAGCGAGGCGCTGACGTCGGCGCCCGGCGGGCCGAGCACGGCGGCGACGTCGTCGGCGAGCGAGCGCAGCGCGGCTATCCTGGCGCGCACGTCCCCCTCCCGGGCGGCGTCGTAGCGGTCAAGCATCGCGTCGACGTCGGTCATCCCCGCGGCCAGCGGCAGCCCGGGCAGGCCGAGCGGCCGGCGCAGCGCGGTGCCGCCGGCCAGGACGGAGCGTTCCCGCTCGGAGAGCTCGCCGGCGGCCCGGTCACGATTGCCCTCGGCGCGTACCCGGCCGTCGTGCGCCGACTCGCGAACCGACCTCGCGTGCGGCAGCCGCCCGGTCGCCTCGTCCAGGCGGGCCTGCGCGTCGGCTTCCCTGGCCAGGATGTCCTGCTCGGTCCCGCCTACCGAGGCTTCGAGCAGCTCGAGGTCCCGCCGCGCGGCGGTGAACGCCTGGCAGGCGGTCTGGTAGCCGCGTTCGGCCTGCACCCGGGCCTGCCGTGCCTGCTGCCAGGACAGCCGGGTACGCGCGTGGGCCTGCAGCCGGCCGAGCACCCGGCCGGCGCCGGCCCGCATGCCGTCGAGGTCCTTGCGGAGCACGCCGAGATCGGCCTGGAGCCTGCCGAGCCGGTCACGGTCGGCGGGCAGCCCGTCGCTCGTCGCCTGCGCCTGCGCGCGGGTGCGCAGGTCGACGGCCCGCGCGGTGGCCTGCTCGGCCTCGCGGCGGGCGATCATCAGCTCGCCCGCCAGCCGGGTGACGTCGGCGACCGCGTGATCGTGGCCCGACCACGCCTCGAGCAGGCCCCGTCCGTTCGGCACCTCGCGCAGCGCGTCCCGCAGCGCGCCGCGGAGCCGCTCGATCGTCGTCCTGGCCGCGGTCGCGGCCGCCAGCTCGGCCTCCAGCTCGCCGATGCGCTCGGTCAGCTCGGCGATGCGCCGCCGCCTGGTCGCGGCGCGGACGGCGGCGCCGATGTACTCGGCCCGGTCCTTGCCGTGCGCGCCGCGGGCGACGTCGAGGCGCCACTGCCCGTCGCGGGCGATCCAGCTGCGGGCGGCCGGTTCCGCCGGGCCGACCCGCTCCGCCAGGCCGGCCGGTTCCGCCGGGCCGACGCTTTGCGCCGGGCCGGTCCGCTCCGCCAGGCCGATACTGCGCAG
>JASHTQ010000658.1 GCA_030040475.1 Streptosporangiaceae bacterium | reverse complement strand
GTGATCGATCCATGGCAGGAAGCCTGACCGGCCGATCACCCAATGTGATCGAGACTGGCTAGTCCCGCACCACCAGGTCGTGGTCATAGGCGAACACCACCGCCGCGGCGCGGTCTCGTAGCTGCAGCTTGGTGAAGAGGTGGTTGACGTGCGTCTTGACCGTTCCCTCGCTGACGAATAGCTCGGCCGCGATCTCGCCGTTGGTCTTGCCACGCCCGATCAGCGCGAGCACCTCGCGCTCACGGCCAGTCAGCCCGGCCAGGGCCGCCCGGTCGGCCGCGTTCGCCACGGGCGCAGACGCGAACCTGTAGATGGCCAGCACCCGGCCGGTGACCGCCGGGTCGAGCCACGCGCCGCCGTCGGCGACCGCGCGTACCGCCCGCTGCAGCTCCTCGGCGGGCACGCCCTTGAGCACGAACCCGGACGCGCCGGCCCGCAGCATGCCCGCCAGGACTTCCTCGTCGTCGAACGTAGTCAGGGCCAGCACCGGCGGGCTGCCGTCACGGCGGCGCACCTCGCGGGTGGCCCGCATGCCGTCGACCAGAGGCATCCGCGCGTCCATCAAGATTACGTCCGGCCTTGCAGCCTCCACCGCGGCGAGGACCTCGCTGCCGTCGGCGCACTCCCCGACGATCTCGAACCCGAACGCCACGCGCAGGATGCCCCGCAGCCCAGTCCGCACCAGCTCCTGGTCATCGACCAGCAAGACCCGGATCACGGCGCGGCTCGCAGTGAAGCGCCGAGGGGCAGCGTGGCGCGCACCAGCCAGCCTTGTCCGCCTGGGCCCGCCTCGCAGCTCCCGCCGAGCGCCTCCGCGCGCTCGCGCATGCTGACCACGCCGAGCCCGGTGCCCGGCTCGGCCAGGCTGCCCGGCTCGGCCTGGCTGTCCGCGGTCAGCGTCACCCGGCCGTCGCCGACGGTCAGCCGCACCGCGGTCGGTGATCCCGGCGCGTGCTTGGCCGCGTTCGTCAGCGCCTCCTGCGCGATGCGGTACACGGCCAGGCCGGTGGTGGCGGGCAGGCCGGCGATGTTGCCCTCGACCGTGAGGGTGACATCCGCTCCCGCGGACCGGTACCGCTCGATCAGCCCGGCCAGCCCGTGGACTTCCGGCAACGGCGCGGTGTCCGCACCCACGGGACCGCCGCGCTCGTCCGCGCGGAGCATCCCCATCGTGGTGCGGACCTCGGCCAGGCACTCCCGGCCGAGCCGTTCGGCCTCTGCCAGGGCGCGCGCGGCGTCGGCCGGGTCGTACTGGACGGCCAGCCGCGCGCTCTGCACGTGTAGCAGGGAGACGGTCAGCGTGTGCCCGATGACGTCGTGCAGTTCGCGAGCGATGCGGTTGCGCTCCTCGACCTTGGCCCGGTCGGCCAGCCCCTCCTGGGCCTCCCGCAGCTGCCCGACCAGGTCCCTTTCGTGCCTGATGAGCAGGCAGCACAGCACGGTGAGGGTCACGCCGCCCAGCCATGCGCCCCAGCCGGGGTCGGGCTTGACCGCCAGCCACTCGACCGCGAACAGGATCATCGTCGCCGCCCAGTAGGCCAGGCCCTCGCGCCGGCCCGCGGTCAGCACGCACCAGCCTGCCAGCAGGCAGACCGCGAACCAGCCGATGTCGCTGGCCACGCCGTTCCCGCCAGCCGTGATTCCCGCGGTTGCCACCGCGGCGTACAGCAGCTGCGGACGCCGCCCCTGGACGAGCAGCGCGGCCGCGCCGACCGCGATCGCGGCACCCGCCACGATAGCGGGGTCACCGGGCCTGACCAGCGCGGCCCCGGCCGCGGTGACCGCGGCGAATGCGGCCAGCGCCGCCCACTTGACCGGGCCGGTCAGGTACTCGCCGGAACCGGCCGGGTTCAGATGGCCGCTCATGGGCCGGATTCTACGGCCGCCCGTTTCCTGGCGGCCGTTTCCCCAGGTCCCAGGCACAGTATCGGTCACAGGACGGTGCGGCGGGCGGCGATGACGGTAGCTGCCATGGCCAGCGCGGCCACGGCGATCAGCGACCCGGTGGCGGACCCGAGGCCCAGCCAGGGCTCGCGTACCGCATTGGTCAGCAGCGTCAGCGGCAGCGGACCCGCGATCTGCCGCACGATCGATCCCATCACGTGCGGCGGCGGCCCGCCCGCACCGAGCAGGAACGACGGGAAGAAGATCAGCAGGCCGACGGCCTGGGCCGCCCGGGCAGAAGGCAGCAGCGTGCCGAGCAGTACACCGATGCTCACGAAGGCGACGGCACCCAGCGGCAGCGCGAGCGCCACCCGCCAGCCGTCGTGCACAGACGGGATGCCGTACACCGGCGCGGCCACGATCATCAGCAATCCGCAGGCCACGGTGGTGGTCAGCAGCCCGACGATGAGCTGCGCGGCGGCGAACGACCACCGGGGGAAGCCGGCCGCGGCGAAGCGCCGCAGCACCCCGCGCTCGCGGTAGGAGGCCAGGTGGACCGGCAGCATCACCAGTCCGGCCGCGCCGATCACCACGGTCAGGTAGGACGCCACGTACCAGTGCGCGGGGTTGGTGTTGTCGAACCCCGGGTTCGGGGCGGTGCCGAACGCCCCGCCGATGATCAGCATGGTCACGATCGGGAACGCGAACACGAACGTGAGCACGAGCGGATCGCGCGCCATCAGCTTCAGTTCGACCCGGACGAGCCGTCCTACGGCGGTGTTCATCGCTGTCCTCCGATTAGTTCTGGCCGACCGAGCAGGCCGCGCAGGGCGTCTTCCAGGGTCGGGACGTGAACGTTCAGGTCGGCCGGGACATGCTCCCAGCGCACCAGGATGTGCCCGACGTAGGCAATGATCCGCCGGTGGCCGATCACCGTGATCCGGGCGCCATCCCGTCGCAGGTCCCGCACGCCGTCAAGCTGGCGGAGCTGATCCAGCAGCTGCGCTGGAGGGTCGGGCAGGTTGAACCGTATCGTCGCCGTGCTGGCGTGCAGGTCCACCAGGTCCGCCGGCGCCTTCGCGTCGAGCACGCGGCCCGCGCGCATCACGACGACCTGGCCGCACAGCGCCTCGGCCTCGTCCATCTCGTGGGTCACGAGCAGCACCGTGGTGCCCTCCTCGTGCAGCTGGCGCACGGCGTCCCACACGTTTCGCCGCGCGGCAGGGTCCAGGCCCTGGGTCAGCTCGTCGAGGATCACCAGCCGCGGCCGTTTGAGCAGGGCGAGCACCAGGAACAGCCGCTGCCGCTCCCCGCCGCTCAGCGACGAGAATGCCGAACGGCGCCGCTGCCAGAGCCCGAACCGCTCCAGCAGCTCCGCGCCATCACGGGCCCGCGGCGTGCCGAACAGCTCGATCGCCTCGGCTACCCGCAGCCGGTCCGGCAGCGCCGAATCCTGCAGCTGGCTGCCGATCACCGGGCGCAGCTTCTCGGCCTGCGTGACCGGATCGTAGCCCAGCACGCGCAGCACGCCCGCGTCGGGCTTGCACAGCCCCTGGATGCACTCCACCGTCGTGGTCTTACCCGCGCCATTGGCGCCGATCAGCCCGACGATCTCTCCGGCGGGGACGTCGAGGTCCAGTCCGTCCACCACCACTCGGTTCCCGTATGCCTTGCGTAGACCTCGCACGGTCACTACCTGCGGTTTGCTCATGCCCTCGATCGTGCCGGCTCCGCCCCGCCCGCGCGTCAGCCCCCAGCTAGAACCCCATCTCCACCCCCAGTTAGAGCCGCGCCCCTACCCATCCCCGCCCGGTGAGCCCTAAGATCGCCCCGCAGTCACCGGGTGCGCGGCGCGGCCGCGGCGGCATGCTCAAGCAGACCGACGACCAGGTAACGGCGGGCAATCCCTACCCGAACTCGGCGATCAACTCGCGCCGCCAACGCTGGGCTGGCTGCACTCCCGCGGCCACGAATCCACGCTGATCGGGACACCCACCTTCCCAACGGCCGCAAGTTCTTGATGAGAAACCTTCAGTTGCGCTGAACTCACCGGGGAACGAGCGGGCATCCGCCTGTTCTTGGTCGCCGCAAATCCAGGTCGTAGGGCCGCGGCCGGTTCTATCGGACGCCTGCTACTCTATTTCAACAGAAAGCCAGAAAGCCTCTTTGCCTCGAAGGCATCGATGTCGAGGGTAATCGACTGCCAGTCGCCGTGCCGACTTTCCAGCCGTTGTCCCGCGTACAGGCCGGCTGACGGATCAAGCAGAGCCACCCAGTCGGTGACACAGGGATCCCACCCAAGCTCGGCAAGGCTGCACAGCATCCCCTCCGAGATTTCTCCCGCATAGGATCGGCACCTGATCTTGTAGGGATTCGGCTTGTCCTTGGTCGGCGGCAGCCAGGTTCCCGGCCGCGCTACCGGTACGAGGTTGCCCGCCTTGACGATTGGTATGCCGCCCCAGACAATTTGCGGCTTGCGGCCTGTCCCGGTATCGACCGTAGAAAGCCAGATGAACTCTCTGCGTGGATGTGGGCGGATTTCAACGATTCGCCCGACGACCACGCCAGCCTCTTCCATGAAGCGGAACGCTAGCAGCACATAGCCACACCAGGAAGCTAAACCGCCAGGCTGGAGCCCCACATGCGGGCAAAAGCCCCCAGCGCCCGGCGAACATGCTCTGGGTCCATGAGCATGTCGCTATTGGAGTCGTTGTTGGTTCTGGCTACGCACCCTAGCCAGACGCCGCCATTGAGGTAATCATTAGTTTGCGCATGAAGAGCCGGTGCATCAGACGGAGCACCCATCGGACTGACCATGATTAAGCCTTGCTTAGACGACTTCTAGTCCGACTGTACGGTCGCCCGGGTGGAGTGTCTAGGTCCGAGATGCGCCGGGAATCCTCTTAGCGAGCCAAACAACAAATGAAGCTCGTCTGGCGCACCGAGCCAGATGGCAGATAGGAGCCGCTAGAGAACCGATCGCCAAATTAGATGACATCAGCAACTACATTACCAGAAAGCACGGCCGATGGGATGAACATCGACCGTGCTCATCACCGAAACCGAATCACGAAAGGTCCAAGTGATGTCAGTCATGCTACACGGTCCGTAGCCGGAGGCAAGTCCTGGATCGGGTTGTCATGACAGTGCTGTCACAGGGCCGGTGAGGAGTCCGCAATGATTCCCTTCCTCATCGCGCTCGCAGTCGCCTGCGTGGCGTTCTGGAAGATAGCGGTGAAGATCCTGGCGGCCGTGGTCATCTTCCTGGTCGTCTCCGGAGCGATCTTGTTCATTCAGGATCTGCACCACATGAGGTAGCGAAACCGGTCGATCGGGCACGCCACAGGCCCGGCCGACCGGAACGACACGGAGGCGCTTGCCGTGACCCGCGTTACTCCCCTGCGGGCAAGCGCGCTGGCCAGCGCCATCTGGTACGACGTGCGGCCGGACCCGGATCAGGTCCGGGCTAGCCATGATGATGCCCATCACCTGGCTCGCGATATTGCCCCGTTCGGCCGGTGCAGGTCATGTAGGAACTCCAAGCCCCGTAGCGCGTCCTCCGTCGAGAGGACCGCCATCGAGCCAGCGGCAGCGGAGCTGTCCGAGCCGAGCCCGCGTGGTCAATCTGACGTAGGTGCTGCGAGGCACTTCATGTAGCCGCTCAGAGTCGTTCGCCCGGCGCTTACGCCGTGATCGGGCCGACGGCAGATCCTGAAAATCCGGCCCGTGCCCAGCCGGCTCAGGAGGTGCGCGATCAGCTTGCGAGGCCGTTGCGGTCATCGTCGGCGGCCTTGCGGCGGGAGGCCATATGGCGTAGGGAGATGTGGCGCAGAACCGGCAGTCCTGCGGCGCCGATAGTGTCCCTGCTCCCGGCCATGGCTGCAGTAAAATGAGGTACTTAGGTACTATGGCTGTGAAGAGAGGACGGCCATGACAGTTAGCGCGAAGCGCCAGACACCCCTGAAGGTCGATCCGGCTACCGACGAACTCATCTCTCATGCCGCGCACTTTCTGGGCATGACCAAGAAGGATTTCGTGGCCGAGGCGGCGCGCGCGTACCTGGAGCAGCGCCGTGAAGAGATCCGGCGCGGGATGGTCGAGTCGATGAAACTGCTGGACGGGTCGCTCGCCTCGAGCGTGTCGATGCTCACCGGGCTGTCTCCTGAGCGGATCGAGGAACTCGGCGGCGTCGGGGACTGGGAGGACTGACTTCCGTGCCGGTGCGGCCGACCGTACGGTGCCTGCGCGAGGATCTAGGATTGCCCATTCCCTCCGCGCGCATTCCGCTGGACGAGATCGATCACCCGCTGCTTCGGAAGGCGGCGGAGCAGTTCGCCGCCGAGGACACGCCGCACGAGCGGATCCGCGCTATCGACGACGTCGTGCTGTTCAAGGTGAAAACCGGCCGGTGGCGAGGCGCCATCTACAGCGGCGATCCCGGGGCCGGCGTGAAAGACTGGCTGGTCGCCGCCGGTACCCGCGAGGAGGGCTCGCCCGACGACTTCTACGCGGCCCTCCACGACCAGGCACGCACCGCCAGGCAGCGCTACAACGCCGAGCACGACCAGCCGCTCACGACCGACACATACACCGCCCATCTTCTCCCCGGCCCGGATGACCACGACCGGTACCTCATCGAGGCCGCCACCCGGCTCGCCCGCCGCCTGAACACCGCAGTACGAGAACTCGTACGCGGATCCTTGCGCGACGGCCATGAGCACGCCGCCGACTTCGCGGGCTTCCGCCTCGGGATCATCGTCCGCGCCGAGGACGGCAACGAAACCTACGTGGCAATCCGGATCACCGGCTCGGTTCATAAGGACCTGACCGCGACCATCCTGAACCGCGTACCCGGATGCGATCCCGGCGCATGGTTCCCCGAATACGCCCTCCCGGAACGCGAACTGCTCCCGGCCGAACAGGCATGGTCCAACATCATGGATCCGAAGGCAGCGGCCCAGCTACTCGAACAACAGCCCTGACCTCTGACACCAGCGCAGCCGAATACGACGCGCACTCCCGCCTGATATGGCCCCGATCCCGTCTGCTGACAAGGTGATCTCACCGGCACCGGGCAGGCCGGTCTGGCGCACCGGCTCGCCGTGAACCGACCGCCCCCGACGCGGGCCTTCGGGCGCCTTAGGCGCGTTATGGGGGTTCGGTTAGCCGCGGATGAGGCAGACGCGGAGCAGTGTGTGAGCGGCGATGGTGGCGGTGGTCCTGGTGAGAAGGCCCCAGAAGGTGTGCGCGCCGTGCCTGGCCAGTTCCATCTGCACGGTGATCTCGCTGAAGGTGGTCTCGACGCGGTTGCGCCATTCCGCGATGACCTTGAGCAGGATGGAGGGCATGGCCGCACGCTGGTCCTTATCCGGCGGGACGAGGACGGCGGTGCCACGGGCCGCCTGGCGGCGGCGAAGCCGCGCCCGCTGAAGCCCTTGTCCGCCAGCAGGTCACGCGGGGCCGGGCCGGCGTCCAGCAGGTCACCAGCGACGCCGCGCTCGCTCACGGCGGCTGGCACGATGGACCAGGCCCGGACGGCCCGGCTGCCCAGATCGGTCTTCACCGCGAGCCGCAAGCCGTAGAACCACTCGCCATGGGCGGCATCGCGGCCGAACCGGGCGGCCAGGTCGTTGCCCGGCCCGGTCCAGCCGTCCGCGCCGCGGACCCGGGACGGATGCTTCACCGGCAGCGCGCTGGTATCGACCTGCTGGCAGTCATCTTCTGGCAGCCGGGCCGCGAGGACGGCCCGGATCTGCCCGAACGCTCCCCGCAGCCAGCGGATCCTCCGGCTGGCCTCGCTCTGGCACGGCAGGACCGGGAACAGGTGCCCCCCAGTCCCGGGCGACCTCGGCCAGGAAGCCGGACTCGCTGCGCCGCCCGGGCAGGTGCCGGACTTCCGTGATCACCGGCAGCTCGGCATCGGTGCACGCCGGGAGCGGTCCTGGCCTGCGCGGGATCCTGATCGTCCCGGCCAGGATCAGGTCGTGGATCAACACGTAAACGTAGACGGACAACTCTTCAGCTGGCAGCATCGACAGACGGCCTCTGCGGACGAGGGACTTCGACAATCACTTGCCTTCCGCAGGGGCCACCCCTATCTCCAGCCGACACGCCAGGATCAACCCACATAACTCGCCTCAGCCCTCGCTGTCACCTCGCGAGGTGACAGGATCGGGCAGATAAGGCTGCGCAGCAAAGCCCGGAACGAGCAGAGGAGCGGCAATGAGCGATATCTGGCCCGGTTCACCCTCACGCCGGCGACCTGGGCACGGCTGATCGAGAAGCCGGAAGACCGCCGTCAGGCGCTGGAGCCGGTCATCGCGGCCGTGGACGGCAAGCTGCACGGCTTCTGGTACGCCTTCGGCGACGCCGACGGATACGTCCTGGCCGGGTTTCCCGGCGACGTCGTGGCGGCGAGCACGCTTGCCAAGGTGGCCGCGTCCGGCGCGTCCGCATCGGTGTCTACCACGAAGCTGCTCACCGTGGAGGAGATGCTAGAGGCCTTGCATGACGCCGGCGGCATGGCATACCGCGGCCCGGGCGCTGCCAGTTAGCGCCGGTCCCCGGACAGGCTTGCTGCGGCCGGGAAACTCTCCCGTGAGGACCGCGATCCGGCGCAAGGGGGAATCGTTCTCCTGTAACGCGTTGTAGTTTGCGTACGGCATCGCTTGACACGCGATATCCGCCGTTCTGCATCGTGTCACGTAAAGATTAATTGCTGACTGACATGGCAAATAATTGTAATTCTGCGCGCTGAACCATCTGCCTTGCTTGATGGCTGCCTTAGTCTTATATGATTCTCAGTCGGCCATGTCAGTCGGGTGCAGCTCTGCTGACCTAGCTCCGCGCCGAACTGCTGCTTTCCTGTCGGGGTCGAGTTCAAGCGCGGCGGCATCAAGAAACGCATGCCTTGCCTCCCGCTTCGAGCCCGGCGACATCAACCTGTGGGTATCAGGCGACCGCTTCCCGGACTTCAGCAGCCTGTACTGCGACCTGGTCTTCGTCGTGGCCAGCAAGTGCGCTCGTGGACTCCCGCGAGGCCTGGGCCGATCACTACCGCTGGTACGACCAGCATCGCCTCACGTGCCGGTCACGGTACACCCTGAAAGCTGACCCCGGTCAGAGCTTCCAGCCGCAGGCCGCCGGCGGAGCCCTGATCGACATCCTGCCCTGCCTGGCCGGGCATGGCTTCACATTGGATAGCCTGCGGGCCGGGATGCGCGCGGGTACCGGCTCTCAGCGTATGACGATCCCGGTCCCCGTCGGCGAGGCGATCGCGCAGGTCCTGAGCCGCGCTCTCATCATACTGCGCGGCGCCGAACTCCGCGGGATACGGCTGCGCCACCCGGAACTGCAATCCCCAGACGGAGAAACATCCGCGGACGCCGCATCCTCACTGAGCGGGCACTGCGCTCACTGCGGATGCTGATCTCCGTGCCGATCGCGCTTCGTGATGATCGTTGGCCACTGGCGTAAAGCAAGATCCGCCGTTGGGCGCAGCATCTGCCGTAGAGCAGAGCCGCCTGTCGGGGGCGCAGAGCTGACCGGTATGCGCGTGTCCACTGGAGGCTGCGAACGTCGGCTCTGGGCTGTCCTCGGAAGGACGGCCAGCTGAACCCTCCGTATACCAGGATCCGTACGGGCGAGGCGGGTATCCGCATGGTCAACTCCGCGGTGCATATTTGTCGCACCACACGTCAACTAGAACCGCGGCTAGGAACACACCCTGTTTGTGCGCGGTCGACGGATCACGGACCTGGAGCCCTACAGCGGTCGTCCACTTACTAACGAGATTCCAGAGTGCAGGTGATTCTTCGGATTTCTCGCCCACGGCGATGATGAGCGC
Source organism: Streptosporangiaceae bacterium (assembly GCA_030040475.1). The sequence continues at coordinate 452 of JASHTQ010000658.1, read as the reverse complement.
GGTTGCGGCAGGCTGCGTCGCTATCGCCTGGCAAGCCTCCTGGTCCGCTGCGAGCGTGCTTCCCGGAGGGGATGGCTGGGCTGCGGCAGCCGCTTGCGTCGGCGTGCTCGTGGCGTTCGTGGTCGTCTGCGCAGCGGTGTTTCCGCCCGAACTACATGCGGCGGCAGACGCGGCGATGACGATGCACAAGACGAGGATCTTAAGTTTCATTTCGGCTCATTCCGGGGGCGCGGCACGGGACGTTGCCGCTCAAGATGATCAGGTAGCGTACGCGCACCCATCTGCCCGTGATGAGAGCTTTAGCTACCTGTGGCTGTCCGCGTATCCATTCGGGACAAGCCGCTTGCGGGCATATGGGACAGATGGCGATCATCCGAGGACAGGGCACATGGCATTGCTGCTCCGCCTCGCTGGTCGACGCGCCGCCAGAACTGGACGATCTGATTCCCGCA
>JASHTQ010000657.1 GCA_030040475.1 Streptosporangiaceae bacterium | reverse complement strand
GCGGAAGACGTTATCAAGTTGTTTATTTGCAAAGCTTCATCGATATCTTGCCGTCAGATGTTCGTCTCTGTATGTTCAATGCCAGAAGGACAGCGCCGATCCATGAACGGTCACGGTGTGGCGCACCCCGATCAAGCTCCGGACCCATGCCGGAACGGCGGCCGGGACGCCCGCCAGCTGGCACGGCGGTGCGGCGCGGACATCGCCCACGTTCGGCCTGAGGGAAGAAGGATTCATCGATGAGCAGACAGCTTTACCGGCTGGCCGGCTTCCGCAAGCTAGCCGCCGTGACCGCCGCTGCGTGTCTGGTACTCGGCGCAGCGGCCTGCTCGAGCAGCGGCAGCACCGCCGCGAGTTCGGGCGCCGGCGGCAAGGTGACCGTCAGCATCGACTGCGCTCCGCCGGCGGCCGAGAACCCGGTGCAGCACAAGGAGTGGGTGGAGGACGTCGCCATCTTCGAGAAGGCGAATCCGAACATCACGATCGACAGCGTCTACAACTACCCGTGCGAGGTGCCCGCCACGTTCACCGCGATGCTTCGGGCGGGAACCGAGCCGGACATCTTCTACAGCTACTTCACCGACCTGCCGCAGGTGCTGCTGGCGGGACAGGCGGCGGACATCACGCAGTACGTGAACAGCACGACCGTGCCGACGCTCGGCGACATCGTGCCGAGCGCGATGAAGGCGGTGACCGCGGGCAAGACGATCTACGGCCTGCCCACCGTCAACTACACCCAGGGCCTGATCTACAACCGCAGCCTGTTCAGCCAGGCCGGGCTGAACCCGAACGACCCGCCCACGACGTGGGCGCAGGTGGAGACCGACGCCACCGCCATCGCCAAGCTCGGCCACGGCATCGAGGGCTGGGGCGACTACAGCGCGGGCAACAACGGCGGCTGGCACTTCTCGTCCTACATGGACGCGCTCGGCGGCTCGATGGTCAACGACAACGCCACGCCGCCCACCGCCAACTTCGACAACGCCGACGGCATGGCGATCCTGCAGGCGCTGCACACGCTGCGGTTCACCGACCACGCGATGAGCGCGACGCAGGGCCTGGCCTGGGGCACGCTGCAGCAGCAGTTCGCCGCGGGCAAGCTGGGCATGTACATCGCCGCCCCTGACGACATCTACAACGTGATCGTGCCCACCGACAAGGGCAACGTCAACGACATCGGGATGGGCCCGCTGCCGAGCCTGACCGGCACGCCGGCCGGGTCGCTGTCCGGCGGCAACGACTACATATTCGCCAAGCACGACACCCCGGCGCAGATCGAGGCCGGCATCAAGTGGATCGACTTCGAGGACCTGACGCCCGGCGACGGCCAGTTCAACTTCGCCAGGACCAAGGCCGACGGGCAGCCGGTCGGCTTCCCCGAGCCCGAGTTGTTCGACGGCGCGACCGGCGCCAAGATCAATGCACTGCGCGCCAAGTACGCCACGATCAACACCTCGTACTACACGGCGTTCATCAACGCGCAGGAGGTAGGCGACGGTGAGCCGACGGATGCCCAGGCCGTGTACAAGACGCTGGACCCGGTGATGCTGGCCGTGCTCACCGAGCCGAACGCCAACATCGCCCAGCTGCTGAAGACGGCCGCGGCCAACGTCAACACGATCCTGGCCAACAGCGCCGGATAACGCGGGGGCGGTCATCGCGGGGCCGGTTTCCTTGCGGGACCGGCCCCGCGCCTGGCGGGCGGGTTGGTGCCTGGCGGGCGGCGGCTTGGTGGCGGGCGGGTCGGTGCCTGGCGGGCGGCGGACAAGGACGGGAGAGTGCGGATGGCGGGTGTGGCGACGCTGCGTAAGGCTTCGGCTGAGGCTCGGATGCCGCGTGCGGGAGCGGCGGCCGGGCGGCTCGGGCCGAAGGTGCGGCGCAACCTGTCGGCGCACGGCTTCCTGATCGGCGCGGTGCTCTGCTTCACCTTCTTCTCCTGGTACCCGATCGTCCGCGAAGTCATCATGAGCTTCCAGAAGGCGGTCTACGGCGGCGGCTACGCCTGGGCGGGCTGGAGCAACTACATCCGGATCTTCCGCGACCCGACGTTCTGGCTGGCCTGGCGCAACACGCTGGAGTTCACCCTGCTGGCCCTGGTCTTCGGGTACGCGGCGCCGTTCTTCGTGGCGCTGCTGCTTAACGAGCTGCGGCACGCGCGGGGATACCTGCGGATCCTCGTCTACCTGCCGGTGATGCTGCCGCCGGCCTCGGCGCTGCTGCTTTTCGCCTACTTCTACAACCCGCAGTACGGCCTGTTCGACGACATCCTGCGGATCGTGCACCTGCCGACCTCGCAGTGGGTGTTCCAGCCGGGCAGCGGGTTCATCAGCATCGCGATGGTGTCGGTGGTGATCGCCTCGACCTGGATGAACATGGGCGCGGCGACGCTGATCTACCTGGCCGCGCTGCAGAACATACCCGGCGAGCTGTACGAGGCGGCCGAGCTCGACGGCGCCGGGGTGTGGCGCCGGATCCGGCACATCACGATCCCGCAGACCCGGCTGATCCTGCTCATGCTGCTGATGCTGCAGATCGTCGCCACCATGCAGATGTTCGTCGAGTCGTTCGTGCTGACCAACCAGGGCGGCGGGGTGGGCGACAACACGCTGTCGGTGGTGATGCTCATCTACCAGTACGCGTTCGCGCTGAGCGGTGCCAGCAACTACAACAGCGCGTCGGCCCTCGGCGTGATGCTCATGCTGGTCCTCGCCGTCTTCTCCGGCGGGTTCCTGTGGCTCACCCGAGAGCGCGGCTAGGAGGGCTTGGGATGGCAGGACTCGCCGCCACCGCCCGCGCGGCTTCGGCTTCGGCTTCTGGCCGGCGCCGGCCGGTGGCCACCGCGACGAACCGGACGCTGATCTCCGGCGCGTCGCTGCACCGGCGCCGCGGCCGGATCGTCTACCGGGTCGTCCTGACCGCGGCGATCGTCGTGTTCACGCTGGTGTTCATCGGCCCGATGTACTTCCTGTTCACCGACGGGCTGAAGTCGACCCAGGAAGTGATCGCGACGCCGCCGACGCTGTACCCGCATCAGCTGCACCCGGGCAGCTACGTGCAGGCGTTCGACCGGCTGGACGTCGCGCGGCTGCTGTGGAACACGATCTACTACGCGTTCGGCGCGCTTGCGTTCCAGCTCGTCTTCGACGTGGCCGCGGCCTACTCGCTGTCCAGGCTGCGCCCGGTGCTCGGGAACGTCATCTTCCTCCTCATGCTGGCGACGCTGATGATCCCGACCACCGTGCTCGTCGTGCCGCAGTACGTCACCGTCGTGGACCTGCCCATCCTGCACCTGAACCTGGTCGGCACGCCGGAGGCGATCTGGCTGCCCTCGGTGGCCAACGCGTTCAACATCTTCTTGCTCAAGCGGTTCTTCGACTCGATCCCCAGCGACTACATCGACGCCGCGCAGATCGACGGCGCGTCGCCGCTGCGGGTCCTGCGGTCGATCGTTCTGCCCATCTCGCGGCCGATCATCGGGGTCGTGTCGATCTTCGGCCTGGTCGCGGTCTGGAAGGACTTCCTGTGGCCGCTGCTCGTCGAGTACGGCTACACGCCGACCAGGGAGACCCTGAACGTGGGCATCTGGCAGGCCTCGTACGGCACGCCGGAGAACCTGATCATCGCCGCGTCCGCCATGGCGGCGGTGCCGACGATCGTCTTCTTCCTGATCTTCCAGCGCAACATCATGGCCGGTCTCACCGCGGGCGGCATCCGCGGCTTATGAAGGGAAAGAGGTACCTGTGGTAGACGTCGGTTCTCGCGGTCCTGGTCGGCCGATTGCTTCGGACAGTGGCTGGTGGCGCAGCGCCGCGATCTATCAGCTGTACGTGCGCAGCTTCGCCGACGGGAACGGGGACGGGATCGGCGACCTCGCCGGAGTGCGCGCGCACCTGCCCTACCTGGCCGGGCTCGGCATCGACGCGATCTGGTTCAACCCGTGGTACCCGTCGCCGATGTCGGACGCGGGCTACGACATCTCCGACTACCGGGACATCGACCCGGTCTTCGGCACGCTGGCGGACGCGGATGCGGTCATCGCCGAGGCGCATGCGCTTGGCATCCGGATCATCATCGACATCGTTCCGAACCACGGCTCGGATCGGCACCCCTGGTTCGTCTCTGCGCTGGAGGCCGCGCCGGGGTCGGCCGAGCGGGACCGGTTCTGGTTCCGGCCGGGCCGCGGCCCAGGCGGCGAACTGCCGCCGAACGGGTGGCAGTCGATCTTCGGCGGGCCGGCCTGGACGCGGGTCTCCTCGGCTGGCTCGGCGGGCTCAGGCGGCTCGGCGGGCTCAGGTGGCTCGGCGGGCTCAGGTGGCTCGGCGGGCTCAGGTGGCTCGGCGGGCTCGGTTGGGGAGTGGTACCTGCATCTGTTCGCGCCCGAGCAGCCGGATTTCAACTGGGCGAACCCGGCGGTTCGCGCCGAGTTCGACGACGTGCTGCGGTTCTGGTTCGATCGCGGCGCGGATGGCATCAGGATCGACTCCGCGGCGCTGCTCAGCAAGGACGCGTCGCTGCCCGAGGTGGCGCCGGACCAGCCGCCGGGTCCCGCGCATCCGTTCGTCGACCGCGACGACGTGCACGAGATCTACCGGTCCTGGCGCGCGCTTGCCGACGGGTACCAGGGCCGGGTGCTCATCGGCGAGATCTGGCTCCCGGACGCCGCCCGGCTGGCCAGGTACGTAGGCCCTGGTGAGCTGGATACGGTTTTTAACTTCCCGTACCTGAGCTGCCCGTGGGACGCCGCGCGGCTGCGCGAGGTCATCGACGACACGCTGGCGCTGCACGCGCCGGCCACGTGGGTGCTGTCGAACCACGACGTTGACCGGATCGTGTCGCGGTACGGGCGCGCCGACACCGCGTTCAGCCTGGAGCGGCGGGCGTACTTCCACAGCCTGCCCGTCGACCTGGAGCTCGGTGCCCGGCGGGCCAGGGCGGCCGCACTGCTGACCATGGCGCTGCCCGGGTCCGTCTACGTCTATCAGGGCGAGGAGCTGGGCCTGTGGGAGGTGCTTGACATTCCTGACGAGCGCCGGCAGGACCCGATCTGGCGGCGCTCGTCCGGGGCCGACCCCGGCCGGGACGGCAGCCGGGTGCCGCTGCCGTGGGTGGGGGCCGAGCCGCCGTTCGGCTTCTCGCCGGCCGGGGCCGCGGCCGAACCGTGGCTGCCGCAGCCGAAGGAGTGGCGGGATCTGACCGTGGAGGCGGAGGCCGGGAGGCCGGGCTCGATGCTCGAGCTGTACCGGGCCGCCTTGGCGCTGCGCAGGGCTGAGCCCGGCCTAGGCAACGGCCCAGGCGGCGGGCTCGGCCCAGGCGGCGGGCTCGGGCTCGGCGGCGGGCTCGGGCTCGGCGGCGGGGCGATGACCTGGCTGCCGGGTGGCGACGGCGTGCTCGCGTTCGACCGCGGCAGCGTGCGCTGCGTGGTGAACATCTCGGCGGCCGGGGTGCGGCTGCCCGAGCACGCGGGCCTGCTGCTGGCGAGCGGCCCGCTCGAGGGCGACGGCGAGCTGCTGCCGCCCGACACCGCGGTATGGCTGCGGGCCGGGGCTACGGCGGCGACGCGAGCGTGAGCGGCATGGCTTGCAAGATGCGGAGATTGGCGCTCAGCGGAAGAAATGGCGCCGGATGAAGGCTCCGGGGAAACGGGCCGGGCGCGATCCCGGAACCGGCCCCGGGCCTACTCACCGACGGTAACGTCGCCACTGGCTACGATCATCTCATCTAGCGCGCAGGCACCACCGGCCACGACCTGCGAGTCCTTGAAACGGCGCTTGTGCGGCCCTGGCCCCGTTCTTGGGTAACCAGTGGCCGCTTCGTCCTCCTCGGGCCGCCCGGATGTGGTGCCAGCGTGGCGCTGAGCGCTTCGTGGTGCAGCCGGGGCATCCGGGCCGCGGCCCGAGGGGAATGAAACCCCGGTTTCACGACCTTCCAGGGTGCTGAAAGCGGGGTTTCATTCCGCAGCGGCGGCTTCGCTGAGGCGGCGCGGGGAGGGCGGCGGGCGGGTCGGGCGTGTGCAGGGTTGGCGGGAGCCGTTCTACCGGGCCTGGGTGCACAAGCTTTCTGGGCCTGCGGGCGCTAGCCTGTCATGACCGTCCCGAGATGTTGGCCAGGTCCGAACGAATTTGGCACCTTTATTCCGGTGAGCCTGCGTCTTCCGCCGGATGTGCATCCCGTCTTGGACTGGAAATCGGCAACGCCCAGGTGGGGTCGAGTCCAGCGGCACCGCCGCGAACCGCTCTGGCGCTGGAAGTCGCGAAGGAAGAACGGATGACGGGAACGAGGTACCACCGTCCGTTCGGATAAAAGAATTTGGGAGTGGGGCTACGGCCTGTGCCTTGCGATCGGGGGCGACAGCGGCGCGGCGGTAGGTTGGTATGGCGGGCATGCCGTTTGCCCGGGAGAGGGGTTGGGGTTGGTCACGGCGCCTGGGCCGGACGGTTCTCCTGAGGCCAGCTACGATCCGATGCGGCAGTTCGCCGAACTCGCCGGGGATGTCCGCGACCCCTACCCGATGTTCGCCGGCATCCGGGAGACCACCCCGGTCATGGAGGTCCACTACGGTCCGGGGCCAGCCAGCAGGCCCACGCTGGACCCGAAGGCCCCGCGGGTAACGTCGCTGTTCACCGTCACCAGCCACGAGCTCGCGGAGCAGGTGCTCACCGACACCGCGCGGTTCTCCTCGGCCGGCTACGCGTCGACTATCGGGCAGGTGCTGGGGCGGAGCATCATCGGCATGGACGGGCCGGAGCACGTGCGCCAGCGCGCCCTGGTCGCCGGGGCCTTCCGCGCCCGCGTGCTGGACCGCTGGAGCGACGCGATCATCGGTGCGACCGTGGCCGAGCTGATAGACGCCTTCGTCGATGACGGTCGCGCCGACCTCGTGCCGCAGCTGACGTTCCCGTTCCCCGTCAGGGTGATCGCGCGGATCCTCGGCCTGCCGGAGGCCGACTGGCCGCGCTTCCTTCGGCTGTCGACCGAACTGATCGCGGTGATGCGCAACTGGGACCGCGCCGTGGCCGCCAGCCGGGAGCTCCGGGGCTACTTCGGCGAGATCATCGCCGACCGGCGGCGGCACGCCCGCGACGACCTGGTCAGCCAGCTGATCGAGGCCGAGGTGGACGGGCACCGGCTGGACGACGAGGAAATCTACCCCTTCCTGCTGCTGCTCCTGCCCGCCGGGGCGGAGACGACCTACCGGTCGTCGAGCAACCTGCTGTTCGGCCTGCTGTGGGATCCGGGTCAGCTGGACGCGATCCGCGAGGACAGGGACCTGGTGCCGCAGGCGATCGAGGAGGCGCTGCGCTGGGAGACCCCTTTGCTGACCGTCGCCCGGACGGCGGCGGTCGACCTGGAACTGGGCGGCGTGCGCATTCCGGCCGGTGCCCTGGTGGCGGTGTCGCTGGGCGCGGCCAACCGCGACCCGTCGCGGTACCCGGATCCGGACACGTTCGACGTCTTGCGGGCGGACAAGCAGCACATGTCGTTCGGCGACGGGGCGCACACGTGCCTGGGGATGCATCTGGCGCGGCTGGAGATGCGGATCCTGCTCGACGCGGTGCTCGACCGCCTGCCGGGACTGCGGCTGGATCCGGGTGGCGACGACCCGCACATCCACGGGCTGCTGTTCCGCTCTCCCCCGAACCTGCCTGTCCTCTTCGATCCGGCGTGAACTCCGGTGCCTGCACATATCCGCACGCCCGTGGGGCAGGAACCATACTGGCACCAGGCGTGCCAGCCCAGCGTG
>JASHTQ010000656.1 GCA_030040475.1 Streptosporangiaceae bacterium | reverse complement strand
ACCATCACAGCCCCCGCGCCGCGAGGAACGCCCGGTTATGCGCCTGCTCCGCCGCGGCCCGCGCGAACCGCTCGGCGCTGCGCGGCAAGATGTCCTGCTCGACCACCAGCCAGCCGCCGAACGACATCGCGCGCAGCCCGTCGAGCACCGCATCCGCGTCGAGGTCGCCGCCGCCGAGCGCGCAGAACGCCTCCCTGGTCCAGATCTCGGTCACCGGCGCGTCGTCGGCGACGATCTGGCCCATGACGGCAAGCCTGGCGTCCTTGAGGTGCACGTGGTTGATCCGGTCCCCGAGGTCGCGCAGCATCGCCACCGGGTCGCCGCCGCCGAGCAGCATGTGCCCGGTCTCCAGGCACAGCCCGACGTCGGACACCTCGAGCACGCGCTCGATCTCCCACGGCGCCTCGACGTTGGTTCCGGTCTCGGGGTGGAACGTGGGCTCGTAACCGCGATCCCGGCAGCGGGACAGCACCATGGCCAGTCCCGCCGCGAACCGCCGCCAGCCGCCGGAGTCGAACCCGACCGAGTGATCCCGCGCCGAACGCCCCGGCCTGTTCCGCCGTGCCAGGCTGCCCGCCTCGGCCAGCGTCGGCCGGGGCGGCGGCCCGGGCAGGTAGGACCGCACCGCGTCGAACACGTCGAGCACCGCATCAAGCGACGGCAGCGCCCGCGCCAGCGCGTCCGGGTCGGCGTAGGGCAGCTCCACGTACGCGCCGGCCAGCCCCAGGCCGCGCGCGGCAAGCAGGTCGCCGAGCTGCCCGCCCTGGCCGAGGTAGCCGACAGGCCCGAGGTCGATGCCGTCGTAGCCCGCCGCGGCCACCTGGTCCAGGACCGTGACGCCGTCCGGCACGTTCGGGTCCTGGCCGACGGTCAGCTCGAAGGCCCCGTAGCTGACCGGGGCGTTGGCCACGGCGATCGGCCGCGCGCCGCTGTGTTCGTTCATCCGGGCTCGCTCATGCGCTTCTCCGTCTCTCCGTCTTACTCACCGGCGCCCGTGGGATCCTCGACCGCCGTGCCGCGGTGGTGGCAGTCGATGATGGCCTGGCACAGCATGACATCCCGCAGCCCGTCCGCGCCCGCCGTGCCGGGCACCAGGCCGAATGCGATCGCCGAGTGAAACGCCTCGAGCTCCCGCCTGAACCCGCTCTCGTACCCGGCGACCTCGGCGGCGGACCACGACCGCGCCAGCCCGCCGGCATCGCCGCCCTCGATCTCGAGCACGGCGGGCTCGTTGCGCAGGAACGGCGAGGGAAACGTCAGCCGCAGCCGCCGGTCGGGCGCGTACAGCGCGAACTCCATCCCGTACCGCGCGATGCCGGGCAGGTCGATCCAGTGGATCGCCACCGGCAGCTCGCCGAACCGCAGCATCACCGTCACCTGGTCCATCGCCAGGCTCGCGAACTCGATACGCGTCGGCTCGCCGAGCAGCCCGCGCACCGTGTTGAGCTCGTGTACCAGCGTGTCCAGCAGCACCCCTTCGTAGACCCGCCGCTCGAGATCGCTGGCCGCCGGGACCGCCGCCGCGATCCGCGATGAACTGTCGGCCCGCAGCTCGGCAGCGACGGAGTCCGGCAGCGGGTTGCGCGGCAGCAGCGGGTAGTGCGAGACATACGGCCGCAGCGGTGACTCGAACGTCGTCACCCGCAGCAGCCGCGCGCCCTCGACTCCGGCCATCTCCTCCCGCATCCGGCCGAACGCCGGGTCGTACCGTTTCGGGTACCCCGTCATCAGCACGACCCCGGCCTGCTGCGCGGCCGCGACCATCGCCCGCCCCTCGCCGGCCGAGTAGCACATCGGCTTCTCGACGAACACGTGCCGCCCGGCCGCCGCGGCCGCCTCGGCGATCGGGGCGTGGCTGCCCGAGGTCAGCACCAGCACCGCGTCGAGCGGATGCCCAAGCAGGTCCCGCCAGTCGGTGAAGACCGCCGGTACGCCGTATCTCTGGGCGCAGGCCTGCGCGCCGCCACGATCGAGGTCGCACACCGCCGCCACCTCGAACCTGTCGGCCAGCTCGGCCAGGTAGTGCAGGTGCATGACCTGGGCGATCACGCCGGTCCCGATCAGCCCGACGCGCACCCGACCGGTCACGCCGGCTCCAGCGCGGCGTCGATCGCGGCGCGCAGCAGCCGCGCGGCCTCGGGCACGCCGGCGGTGGCGGGCACGAACGGGTCCTCGTGCTCGACCGACACGACCAGCGCCTGCGACCCGCCGAGCGCGCGGAACTCGGCGAGCCCCGCCCAGTACGGCGCGATCTGCTCGTCCCACTGCCGGGCGTAGACGCCCTCCAGGTACGGCAGCCAGCCGCCCGTGCCGAAGTGCGGCACCCGGTCTCCCGCGGCGCCGCCCGGGCAGCCCGCAAGCGCGACCACCCGGTCGACCCCGAGCAGCGCCGCCAGCCTGGAGGAACGCCTCGAGCACGACGCCGATCCGCAGCTGCTCTGGGTCGGCCGTCATCCCTGGTCAGCCTCCCGCCGACGATACTGATAGTTGATCTTGCTTCGGGCGTATATGACCTGTCAAGAGTCTGTGATTATGTCCAGACAAGTGAGGCTGGTGCCCTGCGCTCCGTGACCGCGGGCCACACCCC
>JASHTQ010000655.1 GCA_030040475.1 Streptosporangiaceae bacterium | reverse complement strand
CGTAGGCGCCGTAGACCGCCTCGAGGACCGAGGTCATCCGGGCCGGCAGGTCCGCCCGGTCCGGGATGCGGAACGGAATGCCCGCCGCCTTGATCCGCTTCTTCGCCCGGACCAGGCGCGTCGCCATCGTGGACGGCGGTATGGAGAAGGCCCGCCCCACCTGCTCGGCGGTGAAGCCGAGCACCGTGTTGAGCATGAGAGGCGTGTGCACCGCGCGTTCGATCGCCGGGTGCGCGCACACCAGCATCAGCTCAAGCCGGCGGTCGGGGATCGAGTCCGGGTCGATGTCATCGACGAAGGCCAGCGCGTCCCGGCCGTCCTCGAGCGGGACGGTCCGCTGCGCCCGCGCGGACTTCCACTGGTCCCGCAGCCGGTTGCGGGCGACGGTCAGCAGCCACCCGTCGGGGCTGGCGGGCACCCCCTGCGCCGGCCACGTCCGCAGCGCCCGCTCGAACGCGTCGGCCAGCGCGTCCTGCGCCCCGGCGAGGTCGCTGGTGGACGCGGCCAGCAGGGCGAGCAGCCGCCCGTAGCTGTCCCGGGCCGCGACGCTCGCGAACCGGACGGCCGGCCCCTGCTCATCCGGGCCGGGGCCGGCGTCGCCGGAAGAGGTCAGAGTGTCCACGCGCCGTCGACGAAGGCGGTCGCGGTCGGGCGTACCTCGATGAAGCCCCACTGGGCGCCTGGACACTTCTCGGCCCAGCCGATGGCCGCGTCAAGGTCGGGCACGTCGAGCACGAAGATTCCGGCCAGCGCCTCTTTCGTCTCGGCGAACGGCCCGTCCTGCACCTGAAGCCCGCCGTCCCTGCACGTCACGGTCGTGGTCGCGGCGGACGGCTGAAGCACGTCGGCCAGCAGCAGCACCCCGGCGGACTCCAGCGCCCGGCCGTAGGCGCCGAACGCCTCCTTGGCCTCCGCGATCGCCTCCTCGCTGATCTCGCCCGCGGCGGGCTCCCGGTAGTGCATCAGCAGTGCGTAACGCATCGTCGTTGCCTCCCATCCCCAGTGTCGCGCCGATCGCGGCACCTGCACCGAGATGACGATCGAGCCGCCCTCAGATCGTCACCCGCGCCGGCAACGATAATTCCTGCCCGATCGCCGGGAAGATCGCGCCGCGCTCCATCGCGTTTTCCGGCGGGTTTTCCCACAGCGAGACGAGCAACTCCTCCTCCGGCTGGCCGGTGCGGCGCGTCCACAGCCGCGACAGGTCCCGCAGTATCCCCGAGCTCGTCGTTAGCCAGCCAGGAGACTGCGGTGCAGGGCACTGGCGGAGGTGAAGGTGATGGCGTGCATTCCGAGGTCGCGGGCGGAGCGGGTGTTCTCGGCGCGGTCGTCGACGAACAGGACCTCGTCCGGTTGCGCGCCCAGGTCGCCCAGCACGAGCCGGAATGCCCGTGGGTCGGGTTTGGCGGCACCAAGGCGGCAGCTGTAGTAGCGGTGGTCGAAATGCCGCGACCAGTGGCAGCGGTCGATGGCTGAGGCTATCGGTTCCGGCGCGTTGGACAGCAGCGCCAGCCTGGCGCCTGTGCGGCGCGCGTGGCCGAGGACCGTGCTCAGGGTGAGGGGGTTGAGCCGGAGCCAGCCTTGGACGTCGATGCGCGTCAGCCGGCCCACCACCCCGGGTGCCCCGCTCAGGTCGCGGTCCAGGACCTGTGACCAGTACTCGGCGGCCGACTGGCCGAGGTCGTACCCGGGCCGGTGGCGCCAGTAGCGGTCGAGGAACGCGGCGCGCGGCCGGCCGGAGAGGGCGACCAGGTCGGTGATCGCGCTCTGCGCGAGCGGGGCGCTGATGACCTCGCCGTAGTCGACGAGCAGGCGGCAGATCATCTGGCCGGCCGGATGCCGCGCGCGCCGGGCCGGCCCTCGCGCAGAGCCTGTGCCATCGCGGGCTGGCACTTCAGGTCAGGCACGGTGTACCTGCACCCCCGCGGCCTGCAGCGCCGCCACTGCCTGCGCCGGGGCGCTGTGGTCGGTGACGAGCACGTCGACCGCGGCCAGCTCGCAGACCACGGCCAGCGCGCCGCGACCGAACTTGGAGCCGTCAACGGCGAGCACGCTGCGCGCGCCCGAGGCGAGCAGCGCCTGCTTGACCGCGGCGTCGCCAAGGTCGTGGGCCATCACGCGACCTTCCGGCGACACGCCGCAGCAGCCCAGCACGACCGTGTCGAAGCGCAGGGCCGCGATGCTGGCCAGGGTCAGCGGGCCTACCATGGCAAGCTCCCCGGGACGGGCCTCACCCCCGGGCAGTATCAGCCGGACCGACGCCGATCCGGCCAGCGCCATCGCCGCGTGCAGCGACACCGGCATCACCGTCAGCCGCCGGCCGGCCAGCGCGCGGGCCGTCTGCGTCACCGTGGTGCCGCTGTCCAGGCCGACGGCCTCGCCGTCGGCGATCAGTTCCGCCACCGCCGCGGCGATGCGCCGCTTGCTGCCGGTGGCCTCGACCTCGCGCATCGCGAACGGCAGCTCCTCGCCGCGCATCAGCATGTTCACCGCGCCGCCCCGCACCCGCCGCGCCATACCGCGCGCGACCAGCGCGTCCAGGTCGCGGCGGATCGTCAGCTCCGCCGTGCCGAACTCCGCGGCCGCGGTCGCGACATCGACCCTGCCGTCCCGGCGCAAGACCTCGACCAGCCCGCTCAACCGCTGCGCTGCATCCATCAGCCCTATGGTACATGTAACATGTACGCACGAACATAGTTGTTGTATGCATCCGCTCACGACCGCGGATACGGTCGGCACCGTTCGGGTCGCCTCCACAGTGTCTTGTTAGACGGTGCCGGCCAGGGCTACCTTTCGACCGGAGGTGCGGATGATGCCGGGCAAACCGCCAGCTGCCCGCGGCAAGCGGTTCTCCGCGGCGGAGCTGGAAGCCGCTCGGCGGGCTCGCCTCGCCGACGTGATCGCCGACGACCTGGTGGTGCTGTTCTGCGGCGCTAACCCGGGGCTTTCCTCCGCCGCGGCCGGCGCGCCGTTCGCGACGCCGAGCGATCGCTGGTGGCCGGCGCTGTATGAGTCCGGGTTCACGCCTCGCCGCCTGGCCCCGCGCGAAGCGCCCGAGCTGCTGGCCCTGGGACTTGGCCTGACCAGCCTGGTCCGCCGCCCGACCGTCGGCGTCGCCGAGCTGACCAAGGCGGAATTCGTCGAGGGCGGCCGGCTGCTGCGCAGGCGTGTGCTGGCCCGGCGTCCCCAATGGCTGGCGGTGCTGGGAGTGACGGCGTACCGCGCCGCCTTCGGCCGGCCGGACGCGGCAGTCGGTCTCCAGGAGGACACGATCGGGTCGACGAGGCTCTGGATACTGCCCAACCCGAGCGGCCTCAACGCGCACTATCCTCCCCGGGCGCTCGCCATCGAGTTCGCCAGGCTGCGGGTGGCCGCGGGTCTCCCCGACCGCTCGGGGCGGCTAGGAGACGCGACGTTAGATCTGCCCGATCGGCAGGCGCTTCTCTGACTGGAACACGTCCTCGGTCCGGCCGGCTGCCCAGTAGCCCGACAGGGACAGCTGGCCACCGTCGCCGAGCCGGGCCTTGAGGGCCGAACGGACCGCCTTCATCGACTCCCGCTCGCCGTGGGCGAACACGTCGGCCCGGCCGGACGGCCAGGGTCCGGCCAGCAGCGCGTCGGCGAGCAGCCGGGGCTGGCTACCTGGCCGGGGCCGGTGCAGCCAGACGACCTGCACGCCGCTTGGCGGCGTCGCGTCGAGGTACTCGCCGGGGTCGCACGTCTCGAGATAGGCGATCCCGCGCGCGTCGCCTGGCAGCGCCTCCAGGGCGGAGCAGATCGCGGGCAGCGCCGACTCGTCCCCGGCGAACAGGTGCCAGTCGCTGCCGGGATCCGGGCGGTAGGCACCGCCGGCGCCGGACAGGGTGAGGATGTCGCCGGGCTCCGCGCGCGCGGCCCACGGCGCGGCGATCCCCTCGTCCCCGTGCACCACGAAGTCGATCGCGAGCTGCCGGCGCCGCGCGTCAGCCCGCCGCAGCGTGTACGTCCGGGTCACCGGCTGCCGGTCGGGCGGGAGCGACTCCCGCAGCGCCGCCAGGTCGTAGGGCGGCGTGAGCCCCAGGCCCGGGTCGGCGAAGATGATCTTCGCGTACTTGTCGGTGAACTCGTTCATCCGCAGCGCGTCGAACCCTGGCCCGCCCGCGGTGATCCGTACCGTGTGCGGGCTGAGCCACTCCCGGCCAAGCACGGCCAGAACCGCCTGCGGGCGGGCCGGCCGGGTCCGGCCCGCCAGGCTGGTCGTCGATTCGGTCATCGTCACCTCTCTCGCTGAACGTGGGACCTGGGACCGGCCGCGCCGGTCCGCCTAGCCCAGGTTAGGTTAGGCTTACCTTACTTGTCCAGGATGGATCAGGCCCGCGGCGAGGCATGGCCTGCCAGCAGGGCGGCGATCCGGGATGCCACGTCGTCCGACATCACGTGCTCCCAGCGGCCTGCTTCCTCTCGGGCCAGTTCGTCGGGGATGCCGAGGACGTCCACCAGCAGCCGGCTGGCGAGGCGGTGCTTCCTGGTGACCTCGGCCGCGACCTGCCGCCCCCGGTCGGTGAGGTGGATGGATCGACCGGAGCGCCGCACGTATCCGTCGGCCGTGAGGCGGTCGACCATCCGCGACACCGTCGGTGCCTTGTTGCCAAGCCGCTCGGCTATCCGAGCCTGGATGACCTCGACGCCGTCGTCGGCGAGGGCCTGGATCGTGCGGAGGTACGCCTCGACCGCGCGCGGGGGCACGTCAGCCGTCCTCGCCGTAGTCGCCGGCGGCCAGCAGCCGGTACAGCGACTGGCGGGCCCGGGTGAGCACCCGCTTGGCCTCCTCGCGCTGCGCCTGGGTGCCGACGTCGTTGACCTGCCAGGTCGCGGCGGCCAGCTGCCCGATCAGCTCGCGGTACTCCAGGAACTCGCCGAGCCGGGCGTCCCCGGCGCCGGCCTCCCAGACCCGGGCGAGTTGCCCGGCGTTCTGCGCGGCGTACTCGCGGCCCGCCCGGGTCAGCGCGAACAGCCTGCGCCCGTCGCCGTCGGTGGGCTCGATCAGCCCCTCGTCCGCCAGCTGGGAGATCGCGGGGTAGACGGAGCCGGAGCTCACCCGCCACAGGCCGCCGGTGCGCTCGCCGATCTCCTGGATGATCTGGTAGCCGTTGCGCGGCCCCTCGCTCAGCAGCGAGATGATCGCCGCGCGCACGTCGCCGCG
>JASHTQ010000654.1 GCA_030040475.1 Streptosporangiaceae bacterium | reverse complement strand
ATCGCGCCGGCCGGGCCGCCGGGGCGCCGGAAGCGGCGAACGTGGATGGCGAATTGCGCCCGTATCAATGTCGAAACTTTCGGTAATTTTCGGAAGCGCTCATCCCTTACAGGATCGCTTTACTCCGCAGGTCAGCCCCTATTTATGGGTCTTATCCTTTGCGTACATATTGCAGAACTCCTTTAGGTACCCTCTATACCGGCTGATAAGCCATGGACAAGTGAGCGGCAGCCGGATAGTGTCGGCACGGGCATGGGTCGCGATACCGCGATCGAAAAATTTTCGCAGTTCGTGGCCTTGGGTGATGGTAGGAAGGGTTGCTGCAGTGCTTCCAAGCAGCAAGGCGGCGGCCGACGGCACCACCTCCAGGCAGCGGCGGACGACCCTGGCGGCGATTGCCGCCGAGGCGGGAGTGTCGCTGCCGACGGTCTCGAAGGTGGTGAACGGGCGGCGGGATGTCGCGCCGGCTACCCGCGCGCTCGTCGAGCGGCTGCTCGACGAGCACCACTACACGCGGGTCGGCCAGCACAGGAACCGCCGCTCCGGGCTCGTCGACCTGGTGTTCAACGACCTGGACAGCCCGTGGGCGGTGGAGATCCTGCGCGGCGCGGAAGAGTGGGGCTCCGAGCACGAGACCGGCGTGGCCGTGTCCGCCGTGCGGCACGGCGACGTCCGGCCTGCCAGCTGGACGACGGGACTGGCCAGCCACGACACCGACGGGGTGATCGTGGTGATCTCGGACGTCGCGCAGAGCCAGCTCGACCAGCTGCAACGCGCGGACATCCCGCTCGTCGTCGTCGACCCGGCGAACCCGCCGCCGGACCTGCCGAGCGTCGGCGCGACGAACTGGGCGGGCGGGCTCACCGCCACCGAGCACCTGCTCGGCCTGGGACACCGCAGGATCGGGATAATCTCCGGGCCCGCCGATTACCTGTGCAGCCGGGCCAGGACGGACGGGTACCGGTCGGCGCTGGAGCGGGCGGGCATCGGGTTCGACCCGGACCTCGTCCGCAACGGCGACTTCCGGCACGAGGGCGGCTTCGGCCGCGGCGGCGAGCTGCTCGACCTGGACGATCCGCCCTCGGCCATCTTCGCGGGCAGCGACCAGCAGGCCTTCGGCCTGTACGAGGCGGCAAGGCGCCGCGGCCTGCAGATACCGCGGGACCTCTCGGTTGTCGGGTTCGACGACCTGCCGGTCGCCCGCTGGGTCTCGCCGCCGCTCACCACCGTGCGCCAGCCGCTCGCCGAGATGGGCCGTGCCGCCGCGCAGATGCTCGGTGACCTGATCGACGGCCTGCCGCTGCGCGCCACCCGGGTCGAGCTGTCCACCGAGCTGATCGTGCGGGAGTCGACCTCGGTCCCCGGCGAGGCGCGATCATGACCACCGTCGCGGTGGCCGTCGAGCCCTGGCGTGACCCGTCCCGGCCGGTCGCGGAGCGAGTCGCCGACCTGCTGGGCCGGATGACGCTCGCCGAGAAGCTCGGGCAGCTCGGCAGCGTGTGGATCGGAGCATCGGGAGACGGCGACGGAGTCGCGCCCATGCAGCACGAGTTCATCGCGGAGCTGCCGCCGCTCGAGGACCTGTTCCGGGACGGCATGGGCCAGCTGACCCGGGTGTTCGGCACCCGCCCGGTGCCGCCCGCGGCCGGCCTGCTCGCCCTGGCCGCGCTGCAGCGGCGGATCGTGACCGCGGGCAGGTTCGGCATCCCGGCGATCGCGCACGAGGAGTGCCTGACCGGCTTCGCGGCCTGGCGGGCGACGATCTTCCCTACGCCGCTTGCCTGGGGCGCGTCGTTCGACCCGGACCTCGTCCGCGAGATGGCGGCCGCCATCGGGACCAGCATGCGGGCGGTCGGCGTGCATCAGGGCCTCGCGCCCGTCCTCGACGTGGTCAGGGACCCGCGGTGGGGGCGCACCGAGGAGACCATCGGCGAGGACCCGTACCTGGTCGGCACGATCGGCACCGCGTACGTGCAGGGCCTGCAGTCCGCGGGGGTGGACGCGACGCTGAAGCACTTCGCCGGGTATTCGGCGTCCCGCGGCGCGCGGAACATGGCGCCGGTGTCGATGGGCCAGCGTGAGTTCTGCGACGTGATCCTGCCGCCGTTCGAGATGGCGATCCGGCTAGGTGGCGCCCGCGCGGTGATGCCGTCCTACACCGACCTGGACGGCGTGCCCGCCACCGCCGACCGCGAGCTGCTCGGCCGGCTGCTGCGGGACGAGCTCGGCTTCGGCGGCCTGGTCGTGTCCGACTATTACGCCGTGTCGTTCCTTGAGCTTCAGCACGCCGTGGCGGCCAGCCGGTCCGAGGCCGCGGCCGCCGCGCTGCAGGCCGGGGTGGACGTCGAGCTGCCCGCCGTGCGCTGCTACGGCGCGCCGCTCGGCAAGGCCGTCGCGGCCGGTCTCGTGGACGAGGCCGCGGTGGACCGGGCGGCCGCCCGGGTGCTTGCCCGCAAGTGCGAGCTCGGCATGCTCGACCCGGACTGGGCGCCGCTCGGCGCCGACGCCGACCCGGCCGGTCCCGGTGCCGGTGCCGGCGCGGCCGGTCCCGGTGCCGGTGCCGGCCCGGCCGGTCCCGATCTTGACCCGCCCGGGCACCGGGAGATCGCCCGGCGGCTCGCCGAGGAATCGGTGGTCCTGCTCGCCAACCCGGCCGGGCTGCTGCCGTTGTCGTCCGCCGCGACGATCGCGGTCGTCGGGCCGCTCGCCGACGACCCGCTCGCGTTCTTCGGCTGCTACAGCATGCCCAGGCACCTGGGCGGGGCGCATCCGGAGGCCGCGGCGAGCGTGCCGGCCACCAGCGCGGTTGCGGCGGTTCGCGCCGAGTTTGCCGGTTCCGTCAGTTACCAGCCCGGCTGCGCGGTGCGATCCGGTGACGCCTCGGGATTCGCCCCGGCCCTCGCCGCCGCCGCGGCCGCTGACGTGGTGATCGCGGTGGTCGGGGACGAGGCGGGGATGTTCGGCCGCGGCACCTCCGGCGAGGGCTGCGACGCGGCCGACCTGCGGCTGCCAGGCGTCCAGCAGGACCTGCTCGAGGCGCTGGCCGCGACCGGGACACCGGTGGTGGCCGTCCTGGTGACCGGGCGGCCCTATGCGCTCGGTGCCGTCGCCGACCGGCTTGCCGGGATCGTGCAGTCGTTCTTCCCCGGTGAGGAAGGCGGCCCGGCGATCGCCGGCGTGCTGTCGGGCCGGATCGTGCCGAGCGGGAAGCTTCCGGTCGAGATGCCGGCCACGCCGACCGCCCCGGCGGGGTCCTACCTGAGGTCCAGGCTGGCGCGGCGGCATGGCGGCAGCTCGGTGGACCCGTCGCCGCTGTTCGCCTTCGGGCACGGGCTTTCCTACACGTGCTTCGAGTACTCCGACCTGTCGATCTCGCCCGATCGCATCCCCGCCGACGGGATCGCGGAGATCTCCTGCGTGATCCGCAACACCGGATTGCGGGCCGGAACCGAGGTGGCGCAGCTCTACCTCGGCGATCCGGTCGCCTCGGTGGTACGCCCGGTCAGCTGGCTGGCCGGCCTGGCAAGGGTGCCGCTGCAGCCCGGCGAGCGGCGCCGGGTCACGTTCGGCGTGCACGCGGACCGGACGGCGTTCTCCGGCCGGTCCGGGCAGCGGATCGTCGAGCCCGGGGAGATCGCCGTCGGGATCGGCGGCGCATCAGACGACCTGCCGCTGCGCGGCTCGCTCACCCTGCACGGCCCGGTTCGCGCCGTCGGCGCGGACCGGGTCCTGGTCACCGAGGTAACCGTCGGCGAGGGGGCCGCCTGACCGTTCTGGCCCGCACCTCGTGATGATCACGATGATTTGCCTGCTGGTAACGGGGCTTGTGGGTCACAGGCCCCGCAAGAAGGGGCTTGTGCGTCACGAGCCCCGCTCAGGGCATCGTGCTCACTACCGGCCAGGCCCTGGCACGGTGGATCGACGCCAACGGGTACCGCTCGGCGGGCTACGCCCGGGAAGTCACCCTCGAATGGTCCGCTGACCGCGATCAGTGGGTCACCGAGCTGCAGCAGCCACTTGGTGCGACCGGAGGATAAGCAGATGCCAGCAGGGCCGCGGATCGAGACCCGCGCCGAGCAGCCGTACGTGGCGATCAGGGCACGAGTGACGATGGCAGAGCTCGGCGGGCTCGGCGCCCGCTTCGGCGAGGTGTTCGGCTGGCTCGGCGCCCGTGGGCTGGCGCCGGCTGGCCGACTGACCTGACAGTGCTGCGGGGTCAGCGAGGCCGGCGGGCCAGGTCCACGACGCCGGGCAGGGTCAGCAGCTCGCCGGCGGGCGGGGGCTTGATGCCCTCGCGGAGCGTCCAGTGATCGGTGTAGACGCCGGACGGCACCCAGTACTCGGCGGCTACCAGGTCCTCCTGGATCACGACGGACCCGTGCCGGGTGCCGCGCCTGTTCGGGGACGGCACCCAGAACGCGCGCCCGGGAGTCCGGGTGACGACGGGGCCGACGTCGACGATCTCGCCCCACTCGACGTACTCCCACAGCCACCCGTCGTCGAGGGGGCTGACCGTGAATGGCGGCCAGTGCAGCAGCTCGCTCGTGCCGGCCATCGGCATGACCCGGATCTCGGGGACGGCGTGCCATGCATCGGACTGCCCGCAGTGAACCGCCAGCATCGCGGTGACCCGGCTGTCGGTCACCCAGCCGAGCAGCGCGCCGTCATGAGGGACCGGCATGCAGCCGCTGATCAGCTCGTCGATCATGCCGGATACGTGTTCTCCCGGCCGGATCCCCTGGTGAACCCCGTCATTGCGGTCCCATGACCGGATCACGAAAAGGCCGTTGCTTGCCTGGCTGAGGACGAAGAAGCCGTTCGATCCGACCGCGCGGTCGAGCAGGACCATCGAGCGGCGGCTGCCGTGCGCGGAGTCCCTGGTGACCGCAAGCGGGTAGCAGCTGAACAACCGCGAGCATGCCCGGAACAACGCCGTGCCCGATGAGACGTGAACCAACATGACAGCTCCTTGCGAGCTCCGCGAAAGAAAAGCCCGACAGCGAGCGCAGCCAGCTACTGCCGCACGTAGCGGCGCGCCCGGTGCCGGGTTGCACGAAAATCGTGCTGCAAGTTGCAGCTGGAGACATCGGTCAGCTGACGTATCTACATCAACGGGCGGCCGCGCTCAACGAGGAACATTGCGTCCATGTCTTGACAAACCGGGATCATGTTTGAGACTTCTGGATCGTTCCAAGCTTGACTGCAGGACGGTAAAGATGCAGGCAGGTGAGCTGCGGGAAGGTGACAGGTAGTGAGCAAGGAGCGGCTTGAGCGGTACAGCCTGACGGGCCCGGAGAACCAGGCGGCGGTGGAGGTCGGCCTGGCGGGCGCCGACTGGTTCCGCAGCGCGGTGCCGCGCAAGCGGATGAAGGAGCTGATGCGGCGCTCGGACTACCCGGCGATCAGGGACACGATCATCTGGCTCGGCCTGATCGGGCTGTTCGGCGGGCTCGGCATAGCGTTCTGGGGCACCTGGTGGGCGCTGCCGTTCTTTCTCGTCTACGGCCTGCTGTACGGCTCGACGTCGGACTCCCGCTGGCACGAGGCCGGGCACGGCACGGCGTTCAGGACGCGCTGGCTCGACCAGGGCCTGTACCAGCTGGCCTCGTTCATGATCATGCGTGACCCGACGACGTGGCGGTGGAGCCACACCCGGCACCACACCGACACGCTGGTCGTCGGCAGGGACCCGGAGATCGCGGTCATGCGGCCGGCCCGGCTGGCCAGGCTGCTGGTCAACCTCGTCGGCCTGGTCGACGTGCCGATCGCGTTCTCGCTGATGTTCCGGCA
>JASHTQ010000653.1 GCA_030040475.1 Streptosporangiaceae bacterium | reverse complement strand
GTCGAGGGACTTCACCACGACGCCCTCGTGCCCGTGCGCGATCGCGTCGCGGAAGAACGCGGTCGCCTCCTGCGCCGAGCTCGTGACCACCCGCGGCATCAGCAGGTCCGCCGGGACAGCCCAGGACAGCTCGGCGTGCCTGCGCCAGTACTCCAGGTCGATCAGGTCCGCGCCGTCCAGGTGCAGCACGTCGAAGAGGAACACCGACAGCGGCACCGCCGGGATCGCCTCGCCGCCGGTGCCGATGAGGCCAGCGCCGCTCGCGTCACCGCCGCCGCCGACGCCGACGCCGCTGGCGGCCCGGGACGCCGTGTCCTGGAACGGCAGCGGCCTGCCGTCCTCGCGCAGCGCGATCAGCTCGCCGTCGAGCACCGCGGCGCGCACCGGCAGCTTGGCCAGCACCGCGACCACCTCGGGCAGCCTGCCGGTGATCTCGTCCAGCGTGCGGGTGAACAGCCGCACGCTGCCCCCGGCCAGGTGGGCCTGGATCCTGATGCCGTCCAGCTTCCACTCCACCGCGCACTCCACCGGAGCGCCGACACCCGGGACACCCGGGACACCCGGGACACCCGGGACACCCGGGACGCCGCCACCCGAGACACCCGGGACGCCGATCTTGGCAAGCGCGTCCTGGATGCTCGGCGCGCTCGCGGCGAGCATCGGCCGCACCGGCCGGCCCACCTCAAGGCCGAAGGCGGCCAGCGCCTCGGCGCCGCCCGCCAGCGCCGCGGCGGCCACCGCCCCGAGCGACCCCCGCAGCATCATGGCCCGGCGCACCGCGGCGACCGGCACCGACGCGGCCCTGGCCACCGCGTCGGTCATCACGCCCTCAAGCGCTCCCTGCCGCAGCTCGCCGGACAGCAGCCCGAACAGGAACTGCTGCTCATCCCCGGTCGCCCGGCCGAACAGCTCGCCGACGAGCGCCTTGCGCGCGGCCACGGAACCGGGGCCGGCGACGGAGCCGATCGCGGACAGGTCCGCGTCCACGTCGCTGAGCGTGAGCGTGGCGTCGGCCGCCGCCGGAAATCCGTCGCGTAGGACCGCCCAGCCGACGCCGATCTGCCGCTGCGGCAGCTCACCCGACAGGTACGCGACCGCGATCGGCACCTCGAGCGGCCCGGCCTCGCGCAGCGCGCCGGCCAGCAAGTCGATCTTCGCGAGCCGGGCGCTCGCCGCGGCGACGGCGCGGGACACCTCGGCGATCCGGATCAGCAGCACACGAACATTCTGCAGCCGGGCACCGACAGGCCGGCCATCTAGGCGAAGATCATCAGGTCGCGCAGCTCGTCCACCCGGTCCGGGGACAGCTTGGTATAGGCGCACACCTCGTCGGCGCTGGTGAACTTGCCGAGCTTGTCCCGCGCGGCAAGCACGTCGCTCACCTCGCCGGAGGTGAGGCCGAGCTGCGCGGCGAGCACGGCAGCGGGCACGTGGTTGACGTCGACCAGGCCGCCGTCGTCGTAGTCCCGCGGCAGGTCAGGCCGCCCGATCCGCATCTCCCTGGCCAGATCCGGGTCGCGGGCCAGCAGGCGCCGCGCCTCTTTCCTGCGCTCGATCCTGTCCCGCGCCTCGGCCAGGGCCCGCTGGTTGCGCTGCCGCGGGCCAAGGGGCATGGCGGGCAGCGACGGGCCAAGCGGTGACACGGCGCGCGAGGGCCGGAACAGCACGGCAGCGTGCACCGCCGCGCAGCCCGCGAGCGCGATGATGAGCCCGCCGACCGCCGCGTTGGCGCCGCTGTTGCTGTTGACCGACCCGATCGCGACGAAGATCGCCATGGTCGCCGCCAGGTAGGCGGCGAACACCGCCCAGTTCTTCTTGCCGCGCTGGATCAGCGCGTAGGCGAGGAACGGGGCGAAGGACAGGAAGCCGATCGACCAGATCGGCATCAGCGCCCACCAGACCTGGCGCAGCACCTTCCTGGTCCGCGCCCGCCGCTCGGCATCGCGGTCATTCCAGCGCTCTGGCGTCAACCTGGCCTCCCCTGGCTGCCTAGCCGAACCGGCTCATCGGCCACCAAGCCTAGCCCGGCTAGCCTCCTCAGCGGCGCCGCAGCAAGCCGCGGCGACCGGTGCCCGGCTCCCACAGCCAGTACCCGACCGGGAACAGCCGAACCCCCAGGTACTCGTCCACCAGCCCCCACAGCCCGCGGCGGGCGAAGATCGCCACCCCCATCGCCACCACGCCGAGGATGATCAGGTACCAGGCGTTGTAGGAGGCCAGCGTCTGCTGCAGGACCATGTACACGATCGTGCCGAGGATCGGCCCCTCGATCGTGCCGAGCCCGCCGATGATCACCGCGAACGCCATCTCCGCGGTCCACTGCACGCTGAACGCGGCGCTGGGCTGCACCGCGAGCTGGCTGATCACGTAGACCCCGCCGGCCGCGCCGCAGCCGACCCCGGCCACGATGAACACGAGCATCCTGGCGAAGCCGACCCGCGAGCCCGAGCTGCGGGCGGCCACCTCGTCGTCCCTGATGGCGGTGAGGACCAGGCCCAGCCTGCCGCGCAGCAGCAGGTACGTCGCGGCCATCGCCAGCACGCTCACGGCCAGCCCGATCCAGTAGGTGTCGGCCTCGAGCAGCGTCGGGCTGATCGATCCCAGCCCGGGCAGCGGCGCGCCCGTCCCGCTGCCGAGCGAGGGAAACTTCTCGATGACCAGCATGACGGTGGTGGCGAGTACCCAGGTGGCGATGGCGAAGTACCCGCTGCGCAGCCGGGAGACCAGCCACCACAGCGGCACGGCGGCGACCCCGCAGCCGATCGCCGCCACCGGCAGGCCGACGAACGGCGAAAGGCCGTGCATGGCCAGGATCAGCACGAAATACGACCCGAGCCCCAGGAATGCCTGCTGTCCCACCGACACCAGGCCGGCGTATCCCGCGAGCAGGTTCCACATGCTCGCCAGCGTGAGGATGATGAACGCCTGCACCATGATCGTCGTGGTGCCCGAGTACACGATGTAGGGGAACAGCGCGAGCACCACGACGACGACGAGGGCGCCGAGCCCAGTCCAGGCCACGTTCCTCCGGGACCGAGTCACCCGGAATTTTTCTACCGAACGGGCGGTGGTATCAGTGACCACGCTCATGATGACGCCCCCCGTGCGACCAGGCCCTGCGGCCGGAGTATCAGCACGGCAAGGAAGATGATGTACCCGGCGAGGAACCCGTCGGACGAATTGATCTGGCTGCCGATCTCCTGGGCCACGCCGAGCACGATGCCGCCGACCAGCGTGCCCCACAGCGACCCGAGCCCGCCGATCACCACCGCGGCGAACGCGAACAGCAAGATCGTGTCGGTACCCGTGGTGGGGGCGAACTGGGAGTACATACCCTGGGCGATGCCGGCCAGCCCCACCGAGCCGACCGCGATCGCCGCCGCGATGCCGAACACGTGCCGGTAGTCCACGCCGGAAAGCTGCGCCGCCTCCTTGTCGTCGGCCACCGCACGGATCAGCCGGCCGTACTTGGACGCGGACAGGAAGTACTGCAGGCCGAGCAGCAGGACCACGGCCACGACCAGGATCAGGATCAGCAGCCAGGCGATCTGGATCTGCGAGCCGAGGGAGAACGAGGCGGTGATGATCGAGTTGTTGACCCCGAGTGAGTGGCTGTCGGCGTTGACGAACTGGAGCAGCGCGTTCTCGATCACCACCGACAACCCGAACGTGACAAGCAGCGTGGTCAGGATGCTGCGGTCGAGCGCCGCCTGGATCAGCGTCCGCTGCAGTCCGTAGCCGAGCACGGCCATGATCGGCACCACGATGAGGAAGGACCACAGCACGGGAACGTGCGTGATCGCGATGACCCCGAGCGCGACGTAGCCGCCGACGACCGCGAGGTCGCCGTGCGCGAGGTTGACGACCTTCATGACCCCGAACATCAGCGACAGCCCGCAGGCGAACAGCGCGTACAGGCCACCGGTCAAGATTCCCTGGATGACGTCGTTGACCCAGTCCATAACAGTGCCTCCTCGGGGGGGACGACCCCCCCCAGACCCCCCCCGCTCATGGGGGGACTGCCCGCCCCCCCATACCCCTCGGGGGACGATAGCCCGAAGTAAGCGGCCTCGACCTGCTCCGCGGTGACGTCCGCGGGCCTGCCCTCCAGCGTGGTACGCCCCTCGAGCAGGCACTGGATATGCGACGCCACCCGCAGCGCCTGGCTGACGTCCTGCTCGACGAGCAGGACGGTGAGCCCGGTGGCCAGGATCTGCGGCAGCATGGCATAGATGCGCTGAACGACGACGGGCGCCAGGCCCAGCGACAGCTCGTCGAGCAGCAGCACGCGGGGGTTGGCCACCAGCGCGCGGCCGATCGCCACCGCCTGCTGCTCGCCGCCCGACAGCTGCGCGGTCAGCTGCCTGCGGCGGTCCCTCATCCAGTCGAACAGCTCATACACCCGCTCGATCGTCCACTGCCCCGGGCGCGCGTAGGTGGCGCCCACCTTGAGGTTCTCCTCGACGGTGAGGGATCCGAACAGCCGGCGGCCCTCCGGCACCATGACGATGCCCTGGGTGGCCCGGCGCTCCGGGCGGACCCCGGTCAGGTCCCTGCCGTCGAACAGGACCGAGCCCTCGGTCGCCCGGTGCAGTCCCGCGATCGTGCGCAGCAGCGTCGACTTCCCCGCGCCGTTCGCGCCGATGATCGCGTACACCTCGCCGGGGAAAACCTGCAGCGACACGTGGTCGAGCGCGCGCAGCTGACCGTGATGCACGGTCAGCTCGCGGACCTCGAGCAGGGGCATCCCGTTCTGTGCCCGCGCCTCGTGCTGAGCCGCGTCGCCGGTAAGCGGGCCGCCCAGCGCCGCGCCGTCCTGCCCTGAAGTCACGCTCCGCTCCGATCGCCGTCCGCCGATCCCGCGTCCCCGAGCTCGATGAGCTCCTCAGCCAGGGCGCCGCCGGTC
>JASHTQ010000652.1 GCA_030040475.1 Streptosporangiaceae bacterium | reverse complement strand
GGGCGCGCACCACCTCTCGTTCGGCTGAAAAATTGACGGTGGGAACGGCGGGGAGCTAGGACTGCGGCGGGATCGCGGCGGCCAGGGAGCCGTTCTGGGACGGCACCGCGGGCTCCGGGAGGTCGGCGGGGGTGTCGACGGTGGCCAGCTCGACGCGGTTGCGGCCCTGGCGCTTGGCCAGGTACAGGGCCGCGTCGGCGAGGCGCTCGAGGCGCTCCTGGGTGCTCGCGTGATCGGGGAAGCCGGCCACGCCGATCGAGGCGGTGACCGACACGTCCGTGCCGGGGAGGGAGATCTCGGCGATCGCGGTGCGGATGCGCTCGGCGATCGCGAGCGCGTCGGCGATCTCGGTGTCGGGCAGCAGGATCGCGAACTCCTCGCCGCCGTTGCGGCCCGCGAAGTCCTGCGCCCTCAGCACCGCGCGCAGCACCGCGCCGACGTTCGCCAGCACCTGGTCGCCGACGGCGTGGCCGCGCTTGTCGTTGATCTGCTTGAAGTGGTCCAGGTCGATGAGCAGCAGCGCGAGCGGCGCCTGCGTGGTCGAGGCCTGCGCGACCGTGCGCTTGACCGCGTCGGTGACGGCGCGCTTGTTCGGCAGCCCGGTGAGGCCGTCGGTCGCGGCGCGGATCTCGGCGACCGCGAGGTTGCGCAGGTTCGCGAGCACGGGCGCCGCCTGGCTGACGGACTCGCGGATCTGCTCCTCCTCGCCGTCGGTGTAGGGCGTCGGGCGGCTGAGCAGCACCGAGCCGATCACCTCGCCGCCGACGGTGAGCGGGACGCAGGAGGAGGCGCCGTGAACGGTGGCGCAGATCGAGCAGGACAGCAGGGATGGCTGGCCGTCGTTCTCCCGGTGCGTTCGGCCGGAGCGCAGGGCGAGGCAGGAGCGGGGCTCGGCGCCGCGTAGGGTTGTTATCAGGGGGGAACCGGCGGGGAGCGGGGTGACGGCCTCGAGGCGGTCCGCGCTGTTGTTCCTGTTCAGGACCACCGCTGTGGTCGCGGTGAGGGTGCGCTCGAGGTGACCGCGGAGCAGCCGGTGCGCCTCGTCCTCGTCATTCGCGATCTGCAGCGTGTCGGCGAACTCGGCCTGCTCCTGGCCGGGCGCCAGGCTGCGGCGGATCCGGCGGATCCCGTAGAGCAGGATGACGACGGCGAGCACGATGCCGCCCGCCGCCGCGCCGACGATGAACGCCACGGTCTTATGCGCGCTGGCGTCCGCCTGGGTCTTGTCGGCGGTGCCGTCGTTCTCTTCCTTGTCGAACAGGCGGACCAGGTGATCGCTCACCGGCTGGTAGGCGACGGCGACCTGGGCGGCCAGCGCCAGGTTCGGGCCCGTCTCGCTCATCACGGGCGGGCTGAGCAGGTCGCGGACCTTGTTCCACTGGCGCAGGAACAGCTCGACGTCGTTGTGCTCAAGCGTGGGGTCGTCGGCGTGCAGGCGGAGCAGCGTGAGGAGTTCGGCGTCGATCGTGGGGAACAGGCTGGTGTAGAGCTGGCCGAGGTCGCTGGCCCTGGCCGCGGGCACGGTGGTGGTCAGCGCCGCCTCGCCGGTGGCGTAGGCGGCGTCCATGTTCCGCGCCAGCTGGCCGGTCGTGGTCGAGGTGGTGAGCTCGTCGCCGGCGATCGTATTTCCCAGGCTGGTGGCCGCCCGGGTGCCCTGGATGCCAATTGCGGCCATTGCGAGCACGACGATCCCGAGCGCGATGCATCCCATCGCGAGGGAACTGGTCGCAGCCTTAGCAATCGTCCGCATTCCGCACTACCTACCCGGCCCAGCCAGCCACTACGCATTTACCATGCTCGATCATATAGAAAGTGGCCGGCATAAACGATATGCCTGCCGGGATGATTGCGTTTTAGTGGTATTTGCGGTTTTCGGCTATTCCCATTCGATGGTGGCGGGGGGTTTGCTTGTCACGTCGAGGACGACTCGGTTGATTTCGGGGATCTCGTTGGTGACCCGGGTGGAGATCCGCGCGAGGACCTCGCCGGGGAGCCGGGCCCAGTCCGCGGTCATCGCGTCCTCGCTGGTCACCGGGCGGAGCACGAGCGGGTGGCCGTAGCTCCTCCCGTCGCCCTGGACGCCGACTGAGCGCACGTCGGCGAGCAGCACGACCGGGCACTGCCATACTTCCTGGTCCAGGCCGGCGGCCGACATTTCCTCGCGGACGATCGCGTCGGCCTCGCGGAGGGTTGCCAGCCGCCCGGCGGTCACCTCGCCGATGATCCGGATCGCGAGGCCGGGGCCGGGGAACGGCTGGCGGCGGATGATCGCCTGCGGCAGGCCGAGTTCCTCCCCCACCCGGCGCACCTCGTCCTTGAACAGCCAGCGCAGCGGCTCCACCAGGCGGAACTTCAGGTCCTCGGGCAGGCCGCCGACGTTGTGGTGGGACTTGATGTTGGCGGCACCGGTGCCGCCGCCCGACTCGACCACGTCCGGGTAGAGCGTGCCCTGGACGAGGAACTCCCGCGCCCCGCCGTGCTGGCCTGCCTCGTCGGTGATCTCACGCGCCGCGCGCTCGAAGGCGCGGATGAACTCCCGGCCGATGACCTTGCGCTTGTGCTCCGGGTCGGTCACGCCGGCCAGCGCTTCGCCGAACGCCTTCGCCTCGTTCGCCACCTTGAGCCGTACCCCGGTGGCGGCGACGAAGTCGTGCTCGACTTGTTCGGCCTCGCCCTTGCGCAGCAGGCCATGGTCGACGAAAACGCAGGTGAGCCGGTCGCCGATGGCGCGCTGCACGAGCGCGGCGGCGACCGCGGAGTCCACGCCGCCGGACAGGCCGCAGATCGCCCTGCCGTCGCCGACCTGCTCGCGGATCGACTGGATCTGGTCCTCGACGATGTTCAGCATCGTCCAGGACGGGCGGCAGCCTGCCAGCTCGAGGAACCTGGCGAGGATGCGGGCGCCGTGCTCGGTGTGCACCACCTCGGGGTGGAACTGGACGCCGAACCGTCTGTTCTTGGCATCCTCGATGGCGGCGACCGGCGTGGCGTTGGTTCTTGCGGTCACGGCGAAGCCCGGGGGCGCCTTGATGGCGGTGTCGCCGTGGGACATCCACACCTTCTGGCGGGCCGGGGTGCCGGACAGCAGGCGGCCCGTTTTTTCTGGCTCGAGCGTGGTCGCGCCGTACTCGGCGGCGCCGGTGCGCTCGACCGTGCCGCCGAGCTCGGCGACCATCAGCTGGAAGCCGTAGCAGATGCCGAGGACGGGCAGGCCGGTCTCGAGCAGGCCTTTGGGAGCGGGCGGGGCGCCGTCGGCGTAGACCGAGGAGGGGCCGCCGGACAGGATGATCGCCTTGGGGCGCTTGGCCAGCATCTCGTCGGTGGTCATCGTGGACGGGACGATCTCGGAGTAGACGTGGCACTCGCGGACCCGGCGCGCGATCAGCTGGGCGTACTGCGCGCCGAAATCGACCACGAGCACTGTGTCGAATCCCTCGGGCACGCTCAACCGCCTTCCGCTCCGGAGGTGTCCGAGTCTAGCCGCGCGGACCCGGCGGCAACCGGTGACGCTGGCGGGTCTGGCTTGTCTTGTGGGGTCGGGGGGGT
>JASHTQ010000651.1 GCA_030040475.1 Streptosporangiaceae bacterium | reverse complement strand
ACGTCGGCCGGATGACCTACACCGGGGACCTCGGCTACGAGATCTGGGTCGCACCGGAGTACCAGCGGGCGCTGTTCGACCTGCTGTGGCGGGCCGGGCAGCCGTACGGCATCGGCCTGTTCGGGTTCCGGGCGCTGATGTCGCTGCGGATGGAGAAGATGTTCGGTACCTGGGCGCGCGAGTACCGGCCGATCTACACGCCGGTGCAGGCGCGAATGCACCGATCGCTCAAGCTCGATCACGACTTCGTCGGCCGCGCCGCGGTGGCGGCGGAGCTGGAGCGCGGCCCGGCCCGGACGCTCGGCTACTTCGAGATCACCCCCGACCCGGCGGAGCCGGCCGACGTCGTCGGCGACGAGCCGATCTGGCACGACGGGGCGGTGGTGGGCTGGGTGACGTCCGGCGCGTACGCGCACTACAGCCGGCGCTCGCTGGCGTTCGGCTACGTGCCGACCGAGCTCGCGGTGCCCGGCGCGATGTTCGAGGTCGAGATCATCGGCCAGCGCCGTCCGGCGCGACTGCTGCCAGAACCGGTGCTCGACCCGGCGGGCCAGCGCATGCGCGCCTAACGGGGCGACACCGATGGGGCGCCACCCTGACCCCGGACGACGGGCCGAGCTGCTGGACGAGGTGGTCCGCTACCTCGGCAGGAACGGCATCGCCGGCGTGTCGCTGCGCCCGGTTGCCCGCGCGCTTGGCGTGTCGGTCAACGCGCTTGTGCATCACTTCGGCAGCAAGGACGAGCTGGTGGTCGCCGCATTGCGGCGGGCCGCCGAGATCCAGCGGGCAGTCGAAGGGCGGTGGCGGCGGCAGGTACCGTACCTGTCCACGGCGGAGCTGCAGCGGCGCTGGTGGCGCTGGATCAACCGCAGCCCGGAGCACCTGGCGCTGGTCCGCCTGGGTCTGGAAGCCGCCACGCTGGACGCCACGGTCAGCGGCCTGCCCGGCGACGTGCGGGCGGAGCAGATCTCGTTCTGGCGCGAGGGCATCGCCGACGGCCTGATCGCCGACGGCATCAGGCCAGAGGACGCCGAACGCGAGGCCTCGCTGGTCAAGGCGACGTTCACCGGCCTGGTGCTTGACCTGCTCGCCACCGGCCACCGCAAGCGCCTCACCGACGCGCTGGAATGCACCCTCAGCCGCCTCGACCGCCTGACGCAGGGTTAATGGCGCCGGCCCCCGGCGTCAGCCGCTGCCCATCAGCATCGTGGAGATGTTGAACTGCGGGAACGGCAGGAACTGATGCATGACGTTGGCCACCCGCTGCAGTCGCACCGCGTCCACCGAGCCGACCGGCCCGTCGCTGACCGGGTACTCGTCCAGCGCCATGACCGCCGCGGTCTCCTTGTTCACGGCCAGCATCGCGGGCTTGATGTCCTCCATGGCGGCCTCGACCGCGGCCCGGTTGGTGTCGGCGATCTCCTGGCCCTCCTCGAGCGCCCGGTAGAACGCGGCGAGCGTCTTCGGGTACTCCTGCGCCCACTGCTTGGTCACCACGTACCCCTGGACGGGGAAGTTCGTGGTCGCCCCCTGGTTCAGGTCGACGAGCGGCACCGCGCCGTCCATCTCCTCCGCCGTGCTCGCGAACGGCTCGGGCAGCACGGCCGCGTTGATGGCACCGGACTTGAGCGCCGCGGCCATGTTGGGGAACGGGATGTCGGACTTGAAGTGCACCTTGCTCACCGGGATCCCGTGATCGGCAAGGACCGAAGCGACCAGGAGGTACAGGATGTTGTTCGGCGCGTTGATGCCGATCGTCTTGCCCTCCAGGTCGGCCAGCGTCTTGATCGGCGAGTTGGGCATCACGTAGATGTCCTGGGCGCCCGCCTCCATCACCGATCCCTCGGCGAAGATGTCCAGCTTGGCCTCGCCGGACTGCTCCGCCTGGATGTAGGAGACGTAGTTGCCGCCGGTGATGTCGTAGATCTTCTTGACCTGATCGGAGATCGCGGTCTCGCTGCTTGTGACCGGCTCGAAGGTGACGTTCAGCCCCTGGTCCTTGAACAGGCCCTGATAGAGCGCGATGAAGAACCCGGCCGAGTCCACCGCCGGAACCACGCCCACGGTCAGGTTGGGCTTTTCCACCGCGGGCGGGGACGCCGCGTTCCCGATGTCCGAGCAGCCGGCGGCGAGCACCAGCGCCGCGGACGTGACCAGCAGCAGCAACCCCCGCCAACGCCTGGCATTCATTCGCTCACCCTTCAGTACTGGCGAAGAGGAGCCGCTCGCCGAGGGTGCCTGATGTCCGGCCGATGCCGCACCGCGCTACCCTCAGCGGCCCGTGAGCCCCCCTCGCCATGGTCCTTCGGCAGCATAGAGCAGCGAGCCTGGTCAATTCACGAAGTTGCGTAAACTCAGACGTTGCCGATCATGAGGTACGCGGAGGGCGATGGGGCCGAACCAGGGGTAATAGCAGGACAATAGGCCACATAGCGGCGTTATCACCCAGCAGGTACGATACCGACCTCACGTTAAGTGACGATAACAGTGAGATTCGTCACACGAGCCGGTGATGATGTGGCGGCCGAGCCGTCAGGTGCCGCCACGCACCGGCGAATCGCCCGGCCGGCCGGAATCCCCCCGGCCAGCCGCGGCGGCCGCGGC
>JASHTQ010000650.1 GCA_030040475.1 Streptosporangiaceae bacterium | reverse complement strand
GGGCCGGCCTGGTCGGCGCCCGGGCCGGCGGTGGGGCCGCGCGCGCCGGCCGGCGCCGGTTCGCCGTCAGCCGCTGCGGGAGGGGGTCGTTCTTGTCGGCCTGCCGGAACGAGTCGCGGCTGAGCAGGATCAGCACCACGACGAACGCGACGCAGGGGAGCGCGACCACGAACAACAGGTGGGATAGGTACTCCCAGGCAAACGCCACCGCGACGGTGCCGCCCAAAAGCAGTATGCCCAATTTGAAATGCTTGGTCGTTATTCCCCACATGATGTTAGCGAGGGTAACCAGGCCGCTAGCTGCAGGTCAAGCGCGCCAAATCGGCCGGCGGGCGCTCACGTCAGCCGGGTATTCCCGAGATCAGGTCACCGGCCCGGGCCAGCGGCGAGGTCCGCGCGGAGCCGCTGGCCGACTCCAGCCGGTCGGCCGTGCGGTAGAGCGCGTACAGGCCGCGGACGCCGATCCAGCGCGCCGGCTCGGGTTCCCAGCGAGGCGAGCGGTGGCCCACCCAGGGCAGCATGGTGAGCGGGCTTGGCACGCCGCGCACCAGGTCGGCCAGCGTGCGGCCGGCCAGGTTGGCGGCGGCCACCCCGTGACCGGTGTACCCGCCGGCCCAGCCCAGGCCGGTGCGCGGGTCCATCTGGACGGTCGCGCACCAGTCCCTCGGCACCCCGAGGACGCCGGACCAGGCATGCTCAAGGCCCGCCTCCGCGGCGACGGGAAACATCCGCCGCAGGACACGGCCGAGCTGGGCGATGGTCGCGGCGGGCACCGCGCCGCGGTGATCGAGGCCGGAACCGTACCGGTACGGGACGCCGCGGCCGCCAAGCGCGATCCTGCCGTCCGGCGTGCGCTGCGCGTACATGTAGGCGTGCGCCTCGTCGCTGAGCGTCTCGAAGCCGTCCCAGCCGATCGACTTCCAGGCCGACTCGGACAGCGGCCCGGTGACGATCATCGAGCTGTTCATCGGCAGCAGCGTCCTGCGCTGCCCGGGCAGGCCCGCCGTGAACCCCTCCGTGCACCGCAGCACGAACGGCGCCCGCACGTCGCCGGCCGGCGTGCGGGCCAGCCCGGGGGCGATCGAGGTCACCGGCGTGCCCTCATGCAGCCGGACGCCGGAGCGGGCGACCACGTCGGCGAGCCCTGCCACCAGGTCGGCCGGCTGGATCCGGGCGCAGTCGGGCCAGTAGAGCGCGCCGAGGGCCTGCGCCACCTGCAGCCGCGCGTCCAGTTCCGTCTTATCTAGATACCGAACGATGGGTTCGTCGTCGCCCCACGCCCGCTCCGCGGCCAGCGTCCCGCGTAGCCGGGCGTCCTGCGCCGGGGTAGTGGCGACGGTCAGCGTGCCACCCTTGACCAGCCCGGCGTCGATGCCCTCGTCCCGGCAGACCCTCGCCACCTCGTCGACCGTCGCGCGCAGCTCCCGTTCGAGCGCCCGGACCCCCTCCCGGCCGCGCGGGCGCCTGGCGTAACGCTCGCGCGAGCCGGGCAACGTCGCGGTCACCCAGCCGCCGTTCCGCCCGGAGGCGCCGAAGCCCGCGAAGTTCGACTCGAGCACGACGATCCGCAGGCCCGGGTCGGCCCGGTTGAGGTAATAGGCCGTCCAGAGCCCGGTATACCCGGCGCCGACGATGCAGACGTCGGCCTCGGCGCTGCCCGGCAGCGGCGGCCGGGCGGTGGGCAGGCCGCGCGCCTGCCACCAGTACGACACCTCGCCGTTGCGCATGCGTGAGCCTCCGGTTCGTGCCTGGCGCGGGGATGCTGGTGGGGGGCGCGCGCACCACTGTTCGTTCGGAATAAATTATCTGAAAAGTCGCCAAAAGTGTCTCATTACGGCAAGCGGGGACCGGAGTACGGGCTTGCGCGAGCACCGGCAGGGTAGCGTCAAGGTATGCGACTTGGGGTGCTGGACGTGGGGTCCAACACGGTTCACCTGCTCGTGGTGGATGCCTATCCGGGAGCCCGGCCGATGCCGGCCTTCTCGCACAAGGTCGAACTGAAGCTGCACGACCACCTGGACAACGGGAGCGCGCTGTCCAAGCCCGGCGAGACGAGCCTGCGCGACGTCGTCGAGGAGGCGCTGCGCATCGCCGAGGACAAGGGGGTCGAGGACCTCATCGCGTTCGCGACCTCGGCCGTCCGGGAGGCCGTGAACGGCGAGCAGGTCCTGGCCAGGATCCGCGACCAGACCGGCGCCCAGATCAACGTCATGACCGGCCTCGACGAGGCCCGGCTGACGTTCCTCGCCGCCCGGCGGTGGTTCGGCTGGTCCTCGGGGCGGCTGCTCGTGCTCGACATCGGCGGCGGCTCGCTCGAGGTGGCGTCCGGAATCGACGAGGAACCCGACGCGGTGGCCTCGCTCCCGCTCGGCGCGGGGCGCCTGATCAGGGACTGGACCACCACCGATCCTCCCTCGCGGGAGGAGGTACGTCGGCTGCGCAAGCACGTGCGGGCGGAGATCGCCAGGCAGACCGGCGGCATGCTGCGGCACGGGCCGCCCGACCACGTGGTCGGCACCTCGAAGACGTTCCGGCAGCTGGCCAGGATCGCGGGCGCGGCCCCGTCCGGGGAGGGTCCCTACGTCAAACGGGTGCTCAGGCACGCCGACGTCGCCGCGCTGGCCGAACGGCTGCCCGCGATGTCGCAGGCAGAGCGGCTCAAGCTGCCCGGCGTCTCGGCCAGCCGGGTGCAACAGCTCCCGGCTGGCGCGGTCGTCGCCGACGCCATCCTCGACCTGCTGGGCGTCGATCAGCTCGAACTGTGCCCGTGGGCGTTGCGCGAGGGCGTCATCTTGCGGCGCCTTGACACGCTCGCCCAGGGCCTGGACCCGGTCGGCTGAGCGCGGGACCCGGCTTAGTCGTCTCCCGGCATCATCCGCACGGTGTCCGCCGCCTGCTCCTCGGCAGCCGGGACGCGGGCGTGCGCGGGGCCGCGCTGGCCGCCGGACGGGGCAGGCTGGGTCTGCTGAGGCGAGGTGGACGGCTGCGGCTGGCCCGGCTGGGCCGGCCTGGCCGGGGTCGTCGCGGT
>JASHTQ010000649.1 GCA_030040475.1 Streptosporangiaceae bacterium | reverse complement strand
GCGTCCAGCAGCTGATAGCTCCAGTCCACGGTGGCGGCCAGCGACCGCTGCCTGGCGGCGGCCCGACGGTCGCCGCTGGCCAGCAGCGCGAACCGGTCGTCCAGCCGCTCCAGCAACTGCTCCACTCCCAGGGCCTCGACCCTCGCCGCGGCCAGTTCGATCGCCAGCGGCATCCCGTCCAGCCTGGCCACCAGCCGCGCGACCGTGAGCGCGGACGATGGGTCCAGCGAGAAGTGCGGGTCGACCCGCTTGGCCCGGTCGACGAACAGGCTGACCGCCTCGGACTCGCCGGCCTCGGCCAGCTCGTCGGGCTGCGGCACCGAGAGCGGGGCGAGCCGGTAGCGGGCCTCCCCCGCCACCCGGAGCGGTTCCTGGCTGGTGGCCAGGATCCGCACGTCGTCGGCGACGGGCAGCATCGTCTCGCACAGGTCGGCCGCCGCGCCGATGATGTGCTCGCAGTTGTCAAGCACCACAAGGGCCTGCATGCGGTCCGCCACGGCCAGCGAGTCCGCGGCGGACCGGTCGGGGCTCTGCGGAATCCCCAGTGCCACGGCCACCGCGGCGGGCACCAGGGCCGGCTCCTGCACGCCCGCCAGTTCCACCAGGCAGGCCCCGTCGGCGAACCGCTTCGCGAGCCGGCGGGCCACCTCGGTGGCCAGCCGCGTCTTGCCCACGCCGCCCGGGCCGGTCACCGTCACCAGCCGGCAGCCGTCGAGCAGGCCGCAGACCTCGTCCACCGCGTCGGCCCGGCCGACGAAGGTGGTCAGCGACGGGGCAAGCCCGCGGACGGTGTAAGGGGCGCCGATCCGGCTGCCCGGCCGTGGCGCCTGCCGGTCTCGCTCGGAGGTTGTCCCCGCGACGGGGCCGTCGCCGCCCGGGGCGCCCCCCTGGGAGAGGCCATCCGCCTTGGGGGCGATCCGGGTCGCGTCCGTTGCCGTCGACTCCGGTGCCTTCGACGCCTGCGGCCGGGCTTGGGCGGCGCCGGGAGCCTGGTCGTAGGGGTCGAGGCCGAACGCCTGGCGCAGCGCCTCGGCGAACTCCCGGCAGCTCGGATACCGGTCCTCTGCCGCCTTGGCCAGCGCCCTGGCCAGCGCGTGATCGGCGGCCGCCGGGAGGCCGGGACGGCGGGAGGCCAGCGACGGAGGGGGCTGCGACAGGTGCGCGTACATCACCGCCATGTCCTGGTCCCGAACGAACGGCACGCTGCCGGACAGCAACTCGAACGCCGCGCACGCCAGCGCGTACTGGTCGGTGCGGCCGTCTACCTCCCGGCCCTCGATCTGCTCGGGCGCCATGTAGGCCACCGTGCCCAGGTACAGCCCGGTCTGGGTCAGCCGGACCGAGGACGACCGGATCTTGCTCAGCCCGAAATCGGACAGGTACACGTGGTCGGGGCGCCCCGGCCGCGCGTCCACCAGCATGTTCGCCGGCTTGACGTCCCGGTGGACCAGGCCGGCCGCGTGGGCGGCGTCGAGCGCGGACGCGACCGGCGAGAGGATGGCCGCGACGCGCGCGGGAGGTAGCGGGCCCTCCCGCCGCAGCAGGCCCTTGACGTCGCCGCCTGAGACGTAGCGCATCGAGATGAACAGCACGCCGCCCGCCTCGCCCGCCTCGTAGACGGGGATGATGTGCGGGTCATCGACCGCCGCCGCGGCTCGTGACTCGCGCAGGAAGCGGTGCCGGAACTCCTCGTCGGCGGCCATGCCCGACGACAGCAGCTTCAGCGCGACCAGCCGGTCCAGCCGCTCGTCGCGGGCGCGGTAGACCACCGCCATCCCGCCCTCGCCGATCTCCTCCTCCAGGAGATACCCGGCAAGCCGCGAACCCGGCGCGAAGGCAGGTGCCCAGCCGGGCCGTCCCTCGCTCACCATGCCTCCACCGCTCGCGCCGTTTAACGTCCCCTGCCAGTGTCCCATTTCTGGTGACCCGTGCTGGCCAGGATCCAGGGCAGGGTCCGGGCGGCCTTGGACCCGGTGCCGTGGTGGTCGGCGCCGGGCTAGGTGCGCGGGCCGGGAACCGGGGTGGGTACGAGCTCCTCGATCCGGTCGGCCAGGGCCAGGGCCGTGGCGGGGCGAGCCGCCGGGTCGGGGTCGATGGCCCAGGCGATGACCGCGCGGGCGGCGGGGTCGAGCGCCTCGGAGATGGCCGGGGGGTGGGAGGCGACGCGGCGCATGGCCATGATCGGGTCGTCGGCGGGGAGCGGGCCGTACAGGCCCTCGCCGGTCAGCGCGTAGTGCATGCTCGCGCCGAGCGAGAACACGTCGCTGGCCCGCGACGGATCGTCGCCGCGGAGCAGGCCGGGGTCGACGTAGCCGATGTCGCGCGCGGGTCCCATCCTGGTGATCGTGATGCCCGGCGAGAGCACGTGGCTGAGGCCCAGGTCGGCGAGCTTGGCGCCGCCCGGGTACAGCAGGATGTTGCCCGGCTTGATGTCGCGGTGGGCGATGCCGGCCTCGTGCAGCGCGTGGGTGGCGCGGGCCGCGTGCACCATCGCGATCAACGCGGTATCCCGGTCGGGCGCCTGGGTGGGCGTGGCCAGCGAGCCGCCCGGCAGGTACTCCATCGAGTAGTAGAGCTCCTCGCGCTGCTGGCCGGCGTCGTACAGGCTGACCAGGTACGGCGAGCTGACCGCGGCGAACGCGGCGAGCTCGCGAGCCGCCCAGCGGAACACGTCCTGGCTGCTGCCACCGGACAGCACCTTCACGGCCACGTACTCGGCCTCGATCGGCAGCCGGTCCGGACGGTACGCGAGGTAGAACACCCCGTGGCTGCCGGCGCCAAGCTGCCTGATGAACCTGTAGTCGGCGATGCCTTCGCGTTCGTCGGTCATGGTCATTGCTGCCTTCCTGCCTCCACCGGAGTGGCCAGGGTGCCAACTTCCTCGTTCAGTTCCCCGCTGCTGGCCGCGCGCACGGTCAGGTGGACACCGGCGCTGAGCGCGGCGGCGTCGTCCTCGCCCGCGAGAATCAGGGCGCCGTCTGGCGGCCGGCCGGTGCTGACCGACAGGCCCCTGCGACTCAGCTCGGCGGCGGCGGAGCGGACCCGCCGGCCGTCGGTCCCGGCAAGCACGAGCTCCAGGTGCCTGGCAGCGGCCAGCTGCACGGCCACGTCCACGGCCGCGGCGGAGTGCTGGCCGTGCCCGGCGTAGGCGGCGATCGCGCTCGGATCGTGCGGCGGCGGGGTGCGTTCGGTGATGAGCCGGGTGGTGTCCTCGATCTGGAGGTCACCGTGCGCCTGCGCGTCGCAGCCGAGGATCACCGTGTCCGGCTCGGCCGCGGCGAGGTAGCCGGGCAGCTCACCGGGAACGTCGTCGCTGAACCTGGACAGCACGAGCGCCTGGGCACCGTGGGCGGCCGCCCGGTCGGCGAGCGCGCGCAGCTGGCCCATGACCACCGTCATCTGGACGAGCTCGCCGCCAAGGCCGGTGCCCACCTCCAGCCGGTGCTCGCCGTGCAGCGAGACGAGATGGGCAAGCACGAGCTCGCTGGCGGACCGCCTCGCGGCCAGCTCGGCTCCGACGTCGACGAGCGCTCCCGCGGCCTCCGGCTGGTCCACGAGCACAAGGATCCGGTGCGCCGGGCCGCCGGCCAGCTGCGCCCGGTCCGCGGCGGCGATGTCGTGCTCCATCACGCGATCCGGGTAGATGACCCGCAGCAGCGGCCCGCTCATCGCGGTGGTGACCAGGGCCATGACGACCATCAGCGCGTACAGCGGCTTGGTGATGATGTGCAGCTGGAGTCCGACCCCGAGGATGACGATCTCGGTCAGGCCCCTGGTGTTCATCAGCGTCGCCATCACGCTCGCGTTGCGGCCCCGGATGCCGACGATCTGGGCGCCGACGTAGGCGCCGACCAGCTTGGCCGCGATGGCCACCACCAAGATCGCGGCCAGGTCCTCCAGGCCCGCGTTACCGACCGTGGACAGGTTGATGCTGAGCCCGGACACCACGAAGTAGATGGGCAGCAGCACCAGCACGCTGACCTGCTCGAGGCGCTCAAGGATGTCCTCGCGCAGCCTGAGCACGGCGTCGCGGGGCATGATGAAGCCGAAGAGGAACGCGCCGAAGATGAAGTGCAGGCCCATCCAGTTGGTCGCGTAGGAGGACAGCAGCAGCCCGGCAAGCGCGGTGGCGAGCACGTTCGGGGTGAGCCTGCCCGCCTTGGAGTAGGCCGCGGATAGCCGCCGCAGCAGCGGCCTGACAAGCACCAGCATCACGATGGCGTAGGGGATGGCGAGGAACACCCGCCACTGCGTACCGCTGCCTGCCAGCCCGACCACCACCGCGAGCAGGATCCAGGCGAGCACGTCCGCGACCGCCGCGCTGGCCAGCGCCAGCCCGCCGATCCTGGTGCGGTGCAGGCCCCGGTCGGTGAGGATCCGGGCCAGCACGGGGAACGCGGTTGCCGCCATCGCCGTGCCGATGAACAGCGAGAACGTGCTGACGTGGGTCACGTGGCTGCGATGGGCCAGCCACACGCCCAGCGCCGTGCCGAGCCCGAGCGGGAGGATGACCGAGCCGAGCGACACGCTGAACGCGGTCTGCTCACGGCCGCGGATCAGGCGCAGGTCCACCTCGTAGCCGACCACGAACATGAAGAAGACCAGGCCGATGTCGGCAAGCGCGGTCAGCGGCGCGATCAGGGCGGTCGGGAACAGCGTCTTGGTGAGGTGACCGTGGAAGAACGTGGGCCCGAGCAGGATCCCGATGAGGATCTCGCCAAGCACCGGCGGCTGGCCGATCCGCTTGGCGAGCGTGCCGAGCAGCCTGGCCAGGATGATGACGATGGCGACATCGGCCAGTAGCAACTCTGTGTTGCTAAGGCTCATGGTCCCCCCGGTTCGACCGCATGACTATCTGTGGCGGTGCGAGTCGTATCGGAAGCCATGATCGCGTCCCACCCGGACGTGGGCGCCCGCGACCAGGGGGGCGCGGACACTGGGAGCCAGCGGCTTGCCCGCGGTTTCGCCGGGCAGCTGGAGGTAGGTGCCGTTCGCGGAACCGAGGTCGGAGATGTAGACCTGCCAGCCGTCGAGCTCGACCCTGGCGTGGATCCTGGACACCAGTCCCTCGGAGTCGGTGAGCCGCAGCGGCCTGGCGCTGCCGTCGGCCACCGAGCTGTCGAGCGAAGGCTCCCGGCCGATGACGTAGTCGGCGTCGAGCTGGAAGACCGAGCCGTCGTCCAGGACGAGCACGCCGAGCGGCGGCCGCTTGCCCTTCCGCGGTACCTTGGTCAGCTGCGCCATGGAGATGCCGCAGACCGCACAGTAACGTGCCTCCGGGTCATCGAAGTGCCCGTTCTTGCAGTACACGCCGAGGACTTCGGGAGCCTTGGCCTCCGCGACGCCCAGGTTCTGCTCAAGCGGCGGCTCGGACCCGAGCGGCAGCGGCGGGCGGCTGGGGACCTCGATTCCCGGCTGGCCCTGGCCGAACTGCACCGAAACGAAGTCCGGCGGGGGGCCGCCCTGGACGGGCGCGGGGCGGCCCGGGGAACGAGAGGGAGCGGCGGGACCGGCCGGGAAGTCCCAGTCCAAGGGGGACCGCTGAGGCGGGCCGCCGGGCTCCGGCGGTACCGGGCCGCCGGCGCCGGGGCCGACCGGGCGCTCGGCAGGCTGGCCGCCCTGTACCGGGCCTGGGGGACGGCCGTAGTCCCAGTCGAAGCCGCCCTCCACGCGCCGGGCGCCG
>JASHTQ010000648.1 GCA_030040475.1 Streptosporangiaceae bacterium | reverse complement strand
CTGGGCACGAACGGGCACGAACGGGGCATCTTGCCATGACGGGCGCTGCTAGTCTGCGCCCTCGGCGGCGATGGTCGCGGATATCTGCCGGGCGGCGAGCTTGAGCGCGGGCACGATGCGCGCCGCGGCGTCGTCGGTCATCCGCGCCTGCGGGCCGGAGGTGGAGATGGCCAGGGACGCGGGAGCGTCGGGTACCGCCACCGCGAAGCAGCGCACGCCGATCTCCTGCTCGCCCTCGTCGACGGCATATCCCTGCTTGCGGATCACCTCAAGATGCGCGATCAGCAGGTCCGGGTCCGTGATCGTGGTGGGGGTGAAGGCCGGCATGCCGTCGCGCTCGAGCAGCGCGCGCGCCTGCTCTGGCGGAAGCTGCGCGAGCAGCGCCTTGCCGACCGCCGTGCAATGCGGGCGGACCCGGCGGCCTGGCTCGGTGAACATCCGCATCGAGTGCGGGCTTGGCACCTGCGCGATGTAGACGACCTCGTCGCCGTCGAGCATGGCCAGGTTTGCCGTCTCCCCCGTCTGCCGGACCAGCTGGGCGAGGAACGGCCGCAGCCAGGTGCCGAGCATGCGGCTCGAGGTCTCGCCGAGCCGGATCAGCCGTGAGCCGAGCGTGTAGCGCCGCGAGGCCTCCTGGCGGACGTATCCCCTGTTGACCAAAGTGCGCATCAGGCGGTGAACTGTGGGCAGCGGCAGCCCGGAGGTGGCCGCGAGCTCAGACAGCCCAAGCGCCCCGCCGGCGTCAGCCAGCATCTCGAGCAGATCGAAGGCCCGCTCGATGGATTGCACCCCGCCAGAGGCCGAGCCGCGACCGTCATGGCTCGCGGGCGTCGGCTCGGTCGCCTGCGTCGAGTCGATCATGCTTCCATGATACAGAATTTGTAATTCATATATCAAAATTCTCGGGGCCTGACGGCACGGGCCCGGCTGCCGACGGGCGGTTGACGAGCCGCCGCCGGACGGTTTACCCTTATCCAATAAATGGAAAAAAACTTTCGGGATACGGAAAATGATGACTCACTCACTTCCTTACCTGGCCAACTGCTCGCTGTTGTTCACCGAGGAGCCCCTGCTGCGGCGCCCGGCCGCGGCGCGGGCCGCCGGATTCACGGCGGTGGAGTTCTGGTGGCCGTTCGCGACGCCGGTGCCGCCCGATCGTGACGTAGATGCCTTCATCGCGGCCATCGAAGAGGCCGGCGTGGCGCTGATCGGCCTGAACTTCTTCGCGGGCGACCTGGCGGGCCCCGACTGCGGCGTGCTGTCGATCCCCGGCCGCAGCTCGCAGTTCCGCGACAACATCGACGTGACCGCCGGGATCGGCGAACGGCTCGGCGTGCGCGGGTTCAACGCGCTG
This sequence comes from Streptosporangiaceae bacterium, assembly GCA_030040475.1. The sequence goes on along the minus strand of JASHTQ010000648.1, from coordinate 10,978 downwards.
TACGGGAACCGGATCGACGGGGTGGACCCGGCCGCCCAGGACGAACTCGCCGTGGAGAACATCGCGCTCGCGGCGAAGGCGGCGGCCGGCGGCGGCGCCACCGTGCTGATCGAGCCGGTCAGCGGGCCTAAGCCCTATCCGCTGCGTACCGCCGCCGACGCCGTGGCCGTGGTGAACCGGGCCCGCGCGGCGGGTGCCGCGAACGTCGGCTTCCTTTGCGACCTCTACCACCTGGCAAGCAACGGTGACGACGTGGACGCGGCCATCGCCGCCTACACCGGCGTCACCGCCCACGTGCAGATCGCCGACGCGCCCGGCCGCGGCGAGCCAGGCAGCGGTCGGCTGGACCTGGACCGCTACCTGGTCGCGCTGGAAGATCACGGGTATCGGGGCTGGGTCAGCCTGGAATACAAGCCGACAGGCACCACCGAGGCAAGCCTGGCCTGGCTGCCGAGGGAGCGCCGCGCCGGACCCGCGGGGAAGGAGCAGTCGTGAGCACGCGCATCGGGTTCATCGGGCTGGGCATCATGGGCGCGCCGATGGCGGCCAACCTGGTCAAGGCAGGGTTCGAGGTTACCGGGTACAACCGCAGCCCGGCTCGGGTCGAGCAGCTTGTCGCCGCCGGAGGCCGCGGGGCGGCCGATATCGCCGAAGCGGTCCGTGACGCCGACGTGGTGGCGACGATGGTGCCGGACTCCGCCGACGTGCGTTCGGTGCTGGCAGGCCCGGGGGGCGTGTTCGAGAACGCGCCGGCCGGAGCCCTGATCATCGACTTCTCGAGCATCCGCCCCGACGTGGCGGCGGCGCTGGCCGGCGAGGGCGCCGAGCGCGGCTTCCGGGTGCTTGACGCGCCGGTATCAGGCGGCGAGCAGGGAGCCATCGAGGGCGTGCTTTCGATCATGGTCGGGGGCGCGGCCGCCGACTTCGAGGCCGCGGCGCCGGTCTTCGACGCCGTGGGCAAGACGATCGTCCACGTCGGGCCGGCCGGCTCGGGGCAGACGGTCAAGGCCGCGAACCAGCTCATCGTCGCGGGCAACATCGAGCTGCTCGCAGAGGCGATCGTGTTCCTCGAGGCCTACGGCGTCGACACCGAGGCGGCGCTGCGCGTGCTCGGCGGCGGGCTGGCCGGCAGCACGGTGCTGCAGCGCAAGGGTGCCTCGATGCTGGCCCGTAACTTCACCCCAGGCTTCCGGATCGCGCTGCACGACAAGGACATGGGCATCGTCACCGCCGCCGCCCGGGAGGCCGGCGTGGTGATCCCGCTCGGCGCGGTCGCCGCGCAGCTTGTCGCGTCGCTGAAGGCGCAGGGAGACGGCGGGCTCGATCATTCCGCGCTGCTCAAGCTGGTCGCCCAGCTGTCCGGGCGAGAGGAGGAATCGTGATGGCACGGATGACTGCCGCCGACGCCGCGGTCGCGATCTTGCGCCGGGAGGGGGTTACCAACGTGTTCGGGCTGCCCGGCGCGGCCATCAACCCCTTCTACGCGGCGATGCGCCGCGACGGAGGGATCACGCACACGCTGGCCAGGCACGTCGAGGGCGCATCGCACATGGCCGAGGGCTACACGCGGGCCCGTGCGGGCAACATCGGCGTGTGCATCGGCACCTCAGGGCCGGCCGGCACCGACATGCTGACCGGGCTGTACTCGGCCGCGGCCGACTCGATCCCGATCCTGTGCATCACCGGCCAGGCTCCGGTGGCCAAGCTGCACAAGGAAGACTTCCAGGCGGTGGACATCTCGGCCATCGCCGCGCCGCTGACGAAGATGGCGATGACCGTGCTCGAGCCGGCCCAGGTGCCTGGGGCGTTCCAGCAGGCTTTCCACCTGATGCGGTCGGGCCGGCCCGGCCCGGTGCTGATCGACCTGCCGTTCGACGTGCAGCTGGCCGAGATCGACTTCGACATCGACACCTACCAGCCGCTGCCCGTGTACAAGCCGGCGGCGACCCGGGCCCAGGCCGCCAAGGCACTCGACATGCTGGCCGCCGCCGAGCGGCCGTTGATCGTGGCCGGCGGCGGCGTGATCAACGCGGATGCCGCCGACCTGCTCGTCGAGTTCGCCGAGCTGGTCGACACGCCGGTGGTGCCGACGCTGATGGGCTGGGGCACGCTGCCCGACGACCACCGGCTGATGGCCGGGATGGTCGGCCTGCAGACCGCGCACCGTTACGGCAACGCCACCCTGCTGGCCTCGGACTTCGTGCTCGGCATCGGCAACAGGTGGGCGAACAGGCACACCGGCGGCCTGGCGACGTACACGGCGGGCCGGACGTTCGTGCACGTGGACATCGAGCCGACCCAGATCGGGCGGGTGTTCGCCCCCGACTACGGGATAGTCTCCGACGCCGCGGCGGCGCTGCGGCTGTTCGTCGAGGTCGCCAGGGAACGAAAGGCGGCGGGGCGGCTGGCCGAGCGCACCGCGTGGGTGGAGGAGTGCCGGCGGCGGCGGGCGACCATGCAACGCCGGACGCATTTCGACAACATCCCGATCAAGCCGCAGCGGGTGTACGAGGAGATGAACCGCGCATTCGGCCCGGAGACCCGCTACGTCAGCACGATCGGCCTGTCCCAGATCGCCGCGGCGCAGTTCCTGCACGTCTACCGGCCCAGGCACTGGATCAACGCCGGCCAGGCGGGCCCGCTCGGCTGGACCGTGCCTGCCGCGCTCGGCGTCTGCGCCGCGGACCCGGACTCCCCCGTCGTGGCGCTGTCGGGTGACTACGACTTCCAGTTCATGATCGAGGAACTCGCGGTGGGCGCGCAGTTCAACCTGCCGTACATCCACGTGCTCGTGAACAACGCCTACCTGGGCCTGATCAGGCAGTCGCAGCGCGGCTTCGACATGGACTACTGCGTGCAGCTGTCCTTCGACAACGTCAACGCGCCGGAGATCGGCGGCTACGGCGTCGACCACGTCAAGGTGGCCGAGGGGCTGGGCTGCAAGGCGCTGCGCGTCACCGCACCGGGCGAGATCGGGCTCGCGTTCGATCAGGCCAAGAAGCTGATGGCCGAGTACCGGGTGCCTGTCGTGGTGGAGATCGTGCTTGAGCGGGTCACCAACATCTCGATGGGCACCGAGCTGGACAACGTGACCGAGTTCGAGGAACTGGCGGCACGCCACGAGGATGCGCCGACCGCGGTCATCGCCATGCTGGACTGACCTGATGCGAATCGTCATCGCGCCGGACAAGTTCAAGGGATCGCTGTCGGCCACTCAGGTCGCGGCGGCGATCGCCGCTGGCCTGCGGGCCTCGTGCCCGACGGCCGAGCTTGTCGCCATCCCGGTGGCCGACGGCGGGGACGGGACGGTCGACGCGGCCGTGGCGGCCGGGTTCGAGCGGATGCCTGTCACGGTGGCCGGCCCGACCGGCGAACCGGTGCACGCGGCCTACGCGCGGCGCGCGGAGACGGCGGTCGTCGAGCTGGCGTGCGCCTGCGGCCTGATGCTGCTGCCAGGCGGCCGTCGCGAGCCGCTCACGGCATCCAGCTTCGGGGCCGGGCAGGTGCTGGCGGCCGCGCTGGCGGCCGGCGCGCGGCGGATCGTCTTCGGCGTCGGCGGCAGCGCCAGCACGGACGGCGGCGCCGGGATGCTCCAGGCGCTCGGCGCGCGGGTCCTCGACTCCCGGGGCGTGGCGATCGGCCGCGGTGGCGCGGCGCTTCGGAACGTCGCCTCGCTGGATCTCCGCGGATTGGATCCGGCGCTGCGGGGCTGTCCTGTCATCCTCGCGACCGACGTGGCCAACCCGCTGACCGGCCCGGACGGCGCGGCGGAGGTGTACGGGCCGCAGAAGGGCGCCTCGCCGGACCAGGTCATCGAGCTCGCTGGCGGGCTGCGGCGCTGGGCGGCCGTGGTGGCGGAGGTCGTCGGCACGGACTGGTCACAGGCACCCGGCGCAGGCGCGGCCGGCGGGGTCGGCTTCGCGGCGCTTGCCGTGCTTGGCGCCGAGCCGCGGCCGGGCATCGGCCTGGTGCTCGGCCTGGCGGATTTCGACGCGGCGCTGGCCGGCACGGCGCTGGTGATTACCGGCGAGGGCTCGCTCGACGAGCAGAGCCTGTCGGGAAAGGCGCCGGTGGGGGTGGCGCGGGCCGCGGCCCGGCACGGCATCCCTGTGGTGGCGGTGGTCGGGCGCAGCACGCTGACCAGGACACAGCTCGCCGCGGCCGGGATCCGCGCGGTCTACCAGCTGACCGACCTCGAGCCCGATCCGGCGAGGTCAAGCACCGAGGCGAGCGCGCTGCTCGAGCGCGTGGGGCGGGAGATAGCCAGGGACCGGCTGGGCTCGCCTGTTGATCAACGGGCGTTCTGATCAAGGGACTGAGGCATGGGCAACGACGGTAAGCAGTGGGTGGACCTGGCGTCGCGGTCGATCGGGGCCGGCGTGATCTACGCCAACGACGAACTGTTCGCCGACAGGGAGAACCTGATCAAGCCCGAGGACCCGGTGTTCCAGCCGCACACGTTCGGCAACAAGGGCCAGATCATGGACGGGTGGGAGACCCGCAGGCGCCGCGAACCCGCCGGTGATGGGCAGGGCGACAGCGCGATCGTGCGGCTCGGCTGCGCCGGCGTGGTGCGCCGGGTGGTCGTCGACACCTCGTACTTCACCGGCAACTACCCGCCCGAGGTGTCGGTCGAGGCGTGCGGGGCGGACGGCTACCCGGCACCCGCCGAGCTTGCCGCGACGCAGTGGACGACCCTGGTCCCGCGCAGCTCGGTGGACGGCGACGCCCGCAACGAGTTCGACGTGGACGTCGAGCAGCGGTTCAGCCACGTCCGGCTGACGATGTTCCCCGACGGCGGGGTGGCCAGGCTGCGGGTCTACGGCGAGCCGGTCCCTGACCCGCGGTTGCTGCCCGCGACGATCGACCTGGCCGCGATCGAGAACGGCGCGGTCGTCACGGGCTGCAGCAACATGTTCTACTCCTCCCCCGCCAACCTGCTCATGCCCGGCCTGGCGCGGGTGATGGGGGACGGCTGGGAGACCTCAAGGCGCCGTGACGACGGCAACGACTGGGTGGCGGTGCGGCTGGCCTGCGCCGGGTCCGTCGAGGTCGTCGAGCTGGACACCTCGCACTTCGTGGGCAACGCGCCTGGCTGGGCGACGCTCGGCTACGACGGCGGGCTGCTGCTTGACCGGACCGCTCTGCAGCCCGACACGCGGCACCGGTTCGCCGTCGCGGGCGCCCCGGTGGCCGGGCAGGTGCGCCTCGACGTCTACCCGGATGGTGGCATGGCCCGGCTGCGGGTGTTCGGCACGCCCACGCCTGCGGCACGGGCGGCGCTCGCGGACCGGTTCTTGCGCCTGCTGCCCGGGCCGCAACTGACAGGCCTGCTGCGGACGGCCGGCCGTGACGCGGACGAGGCGGCCCGGCGGGCGGGATCGCGGGGAGGGCTGGCGGACCTGCCGCCGGAAGTGCGCGAATCGTTTCGGGTTTCCGTGTAATGAAAAATAATTTCTGTAGTACGAGAGATCGTGGAGTTCATCATGGCCATCACCTTCGGCGACAACCAGTACGGCAAGGCGGAGGTCCGCCTGGTCCACGTCACCCGTGACGGCGACAGGCACCAGATCAGGGACCTGAACGTGTCGACCGCGCTGCGGGGCGACTTCGCGTCCGCGCACCTGGAGGGCGACAACTCCCATGTCGTCGCCACCGACACGCAGAAGAACACCGTCTACGCGTTCGCCCAGCGGTACGGGGTCGGCGAGATCGAGGAGTTCGCGCTGCGCCTCGGCAGGCACTTCGTGGCCGACTTCGAGTGGGTGACCGGCGCAAGGGTGAGCATCGAGGAGTACGGCTGGGACCGGATCGTGGTCGACGGCGCCGAGCACGGGCACGCCTTCACCCGGGCCGGAGGCGGCACCCGGACGACAGTCGCGACCATCGACGGCGATCAGGCCTGGGTGGTATCGGGCCTGACCGACGTGGTTGTGCTCAAGTCGACCGGGTCGGAGTTCTGGGGGTTCCCGCGCGACAGGTACACGTCGCTGGCGGAGACCACGGACCGTATCCTGGCGACCGCGGTCACCGCACGCTGGCGTTACACGGGTACCGACGTGGACTGGGCCAAGAGCTACGCCGACGTGCGGCGGATCCTGATCGAGTCATTCGCCGCCAAGCACAGCCTGGCACTTCAGCAGACGCTGTACTACATGGGCGAGCAGGCGCTCGAAGCCCACCCCGAGGTGGCGGAGATCCGGATGTCGATGCCGAACAAGCACCACTTCCTTGTGGACCTCAGTCCGTACGGGCTGCCCAACGACAACGAGGTGTACTACGCCGCGGATCGTCCTTACGGCCTGATCGAGGGCACGGTGACCCGCGACGACGCACCCGACCCCGGCAGGGCGTGGCAATCTGTGCCGGGTTTCTGCTGACCGTGCCCAAGAGCGGGGAGGCAGTTCCTCAATCGCTGCCGCTGGGCGGTTCCGGCGGCGGATCGTCGGCTGCGAGCGCCTGGAAGACGGCCTCGGCGCGTTTCTCGTCGATCCGGAAGACCTCCAGCCGCCAGGTGTCGCCGTTGACCAGCACGATCGTGAGCGGGCGTGGAGCGGTGCCGCGGATCCCGGGCCGACCGCGGCCGAGCAGCGCCGTCTTTACCTCGCTACGCGGCACCCGGAGGATCACCTGCCCGGCCGTCAGGGATGCCCCGTGGAGCTCGTACCCAACCAGCGCGAGCTCCGCGGTGGTGACCGCCAGGATAGCCCCGGACTTCGCCACGGGAACCCGCACGACGGGGCCGGCGCCGGGGGCGCCGGGAAGGATCCGGGCGGCACTGTGGGACACGCGGAAGCACGGCGTCTGCGCCCGATCGGAATCTGGCTGACGGCCGAGCGCGAGCCTGGCGATCATCGGGCCCCGGCGGCGGCTGATCATGGCCCAGTGGGCCCCGATGGGGTAGACGGCGACCTGGGCCAGCGGCCTGGCGCCGAGCGGCTCCGAAACATCAACGTGCGAAGGGACTTGAGCCATCGCTGCCCTCCTGCCGACAAGGCCGGTGACTAGTGCAAGGACCTTCGTGCCCCTGGTGGTCCATCGCGTGTCATACCGTTCCACGTGGACTGTACCTGGACTGTACCGGATGGCCGTCCTATCCATAATACGGAAAAAAGTTTTCATTATGATCTGGATATTTAGGACGGGACGAGCTATCGTCGGGTGGTAGGCAAGGAACGCGCCGGGGTGCGCCTGGCGGATCGCCGCAGGGCGGGCCAGCGGCCGCAGATCGCTGCTAGCTGTCATTAATTGGCTGGCAGCGGGCATAACGGCTGGCAGTCGCGGTAGGCGACCGGGAGGCAGACGGCGGCGGAGGCAGGAGCGTGTGCGGTGAAACCTCAGCTGATGGTCAACGGCCGGGCTCGTGAGCTCGGTGAGGTCGGCGGGCACGTCACGCTTCTCGAATGGCTGCGCGCCGACGGGCTTACCGGGTGCAAGGAGGGCTGCGCGGAGGGCGAGTGCGGGGCGTGCGCCGTGCTTGTCGCCCGGCCGGACGGGGCGAACCGGACTCGCTGGGTCGCGATCAACGCCTGCCTGGTGCCGGCCGCGGCGTTCGACCAGCAGGAGGTCATTACCGCCGAGGGGCTGGGAGAACCGGGGCGGCTGCACCCAGTGCAGCGGGAGATGGCCGACCGCGGCGGCTCCCAGTGCGGGTACTGCACGCCCGGCTTCATCTGCTCGATGGCCGCCGAGTACTACCGGCCAGGGCGCAGGCCCGCCGCTTCGCTCAACGGCACGGGGACCTCGGCGAACGGCGCGGCGCCCGCGCTCAACGGCGCGGGGGGCAGGCATGCGGCGGACGACCATGAGCACGGGGCTAACGGTTTTGACCTGCATGCGCTTAGCGGAAACCTCTGCCGGTGCACGGGGTACCGGCCGATCCGGGACGCCGCCTACGCGCTTGCGCAGCCGGAGGCGGACGATCCGTTGCTGGCGCGGATGGCAAAGACGGCGCCCCCGGCGGCGGCCACCGCCGTTTCCAGCGGGCAGGGCAGCTACGTGCGGCCGGCCGACCTGGCGGGGGTGCTGGAACTGCTCGCGGTCAATCCGGGGGCGCGGCTGGTGGCCGGGTCGACCGACTGGGGGGTTGAGCTCAACATCAGGCACGCCCGGGCGAAGCTGAGCATCGGCATCGACCGGATCGAGGAGCTGCGGGAGTTCTCGTTCGGCGCGGACCGGATTGATCTTGGGGCGGCGCTTAGCCTCTCGGAGATCGAACGGCGGCTCGGCGGGCAGGTTCGGCTGCTGGCCGAGCTGTTCCCGCAATTCGCGTCACGGCTGATACGGAACGGGGCCACGCTGGGCGGCAACCTCGGGACCGCCTCGCCGATCGGGGACACGCCGCCGGCGCTGCTCGCGCTCGATGCCTCGCTGGTGCTCGCCTCGGTCGAGGGCGAGCGGGAGGTGCTGCTTGCCGACTACTTCACCGGGTACCGGCAGAGCGTCAGACGCGCCGACGAGCTGATCAAGACGATCCGGATCCCGCTGCCGCTGGCGCCGGTCACCGCCTTCCACAAGATCGCCAAGCGGCGGTTCGACGACATCTCCAGCGTGGCCGTGGCGTACGCGCTGCGGCTCGAGGACGGCGTCGTCGGCTCGGTCAGGATCGGGCTTGGCGGGGTGGCGGCCACGCCGCTGCGGGCGATGGCGGCCGAGGAGGCGCTGCGGGGCCGGCCGTGGACGCGGGAGACCGTCGCGGCGGCCGCGGACGAACTGGCCAGGGCGGGCACGCCGATGGGCGATCACCGGGCCAGCCAGGACTACCGGATCGCGATGCTGCGCAACTCGCTGCTGAAGTTCTACGCCGAGAACCCGGGCCGGGGAGGAGAGCTGGAGCCGGGCGCGAACCCGCGGCCGGGAGGAGGGCCGGAGTCATGAGTAAGGGATATGGCCCGCTTGCGGATCGGCCGGAGCGGCCGGTGGTCGGGCTCGAGGTGTCGCACGAGAGCGCGGACCTGCACGTGACGGGGAGCGCGCTCTACACCCAGGACCTGGTCAAGCGGACGTACGGGACGCTGCACGCGTGGCCGGTGCAGGCGCCGCACGGGCACGCTCGGGTGACCTCGCTGCGGGTGGACGCGGCCTACGAGGTGCCCGGGGTGGTGCGGGTGCTGACCGCCGGGGACGTGCCCGGGGTCAACGACGCCGGGGAGAAGCACGACGAGCCGCTGTTCCCCAGCGAGGTCATGTTCCACGGGCACGCGATCTGCTGGGTGCTCGGGGAGACCCTGGAGGCGGCCCGGCAGGGGGCGGCGAGGGTCGAGGCCGACTACGAGAACCTGCCCGCCCTGGTCAGCGTGCACGACGCCATCGAGGCGGGCAGCTACCAGGGCAACGAGCGGACGGTCAGCCGCGGCGACGTCGCCGCCGGGCTCGAGGCCGCCGCCTACCGGTTCAGCGGCGAGCTCGAGATCGGCGGGCAGGAGCACTTCTACCTGGAGACCCAGGCCGCGCTTGCGCTTGTGGACGAGAACGGGCAGATCTTCGTCCAGTCCAGCACCCAGCACCCGTCGGAAACCCAGGACATCGTCGCGCACGTGCTCGGCGTGCCGGCTCACCAGGTCACCGTGCAGTGCCTGCGGATGGGCGGCGGCTTCGGCGGCAAGGAGTTCCAGCCGCACGGGCTCGCCGCCATCGCCGCGCTCGGGGCCACGCTCACCGGGCACCCGGTCAGCCTGCGGCTCAACCGCACCCAGGACATCACGATGACCGGAAAGCGGCACCCGTTCTTCGCCACCTGGGAGGTCGGCTTCGACGCCGACAAGCGGCTCTGCGCGCTTCGCGCCACGCTGACCAGCAACGGCGGCTGGAGCCTGGACCTGTCCGAGCCGGTGCTCGCCAGGGCGCTTTGCCACATCGACAACGCGTACTGGATCCCGAACATCGAGGTCGTCGGGCGCATCGCCAAGACCAACAGGCCCTCGAACACCGCGTTCCGCGGCTTCGGCGGGCCGCAGGGCATGATCGTCATCGAGGACATCCTCGGCCGCTGCGCGCCGGCGCTCGGTGTCGAGCCGCACGAACTGCGGCACCGCAACTTCTACGCGCCCGGCCAGGCGACGCCGTACGGGCAGCCGGTGCGGCACGCCGAGCGGCTCGAGGCAATCTGGTCGACGCTCATCGAGCGGAGCGACTTCGCGCGCAGGCAGGCCGAGGTGGCCGCGTTCAACGCGGCGCACCCGGACGCCAAGCGGGCGCTGGCCGTCACGCCGGTCAAGTTCGGCATCTCGTTCAACCTGACCGCGTTCAACCAGGCCGGCGCGCTCGTGCACGTCTACAAGGACGGCTCGGTGCTGATCAACCACGGCGGCACCGAGATGGGCCAGGGCCTGCACACCAAGATGATCCAGGTCGCCGCGACCGCGCTCGGGGTGCCGATGCGGACCGTCCGGCTCGCGCCGACGCGCACCGACAAGGTGCCGAACACCTCGGCCACCGCGGCGAGTTCCGGTGCCGACCTGAACGGCGGCGCGATCAAGAACGCCTGCGACCAGATCCGCGAGCGGCTCGCCGCCGTGGCCGCGGGCAAGCTCGGCGTGCACCCGGCGGACGTGCGGTTCGCCGACGGCATCGTCACCGGCATCGGGTTCCATGACCGGCAGATCGCCTGGGTCGACCTGGTGCACGACGCGTATTTCCAGCGGGTCCAGCTGTGGGCGGCGGGCTTCTACCGGACCGAGGGGCTGCACTGGGACGCCGAGCGGATGCAGGGCGAGCCGTTCAAGTACTTCGCCTACGGCGCCGCGGCGGCCGAGGTCGAGGTGGACGGGTTCACCGGCGCGTACCGGCTGCGGCGGGCGGACATCGTGCACGACGTCGGCGACAGCCTGTCGCCGCTGATCGACGTGGGGCAGATCGAGGGCGGTTTCGTGCAGGGCGTCGGCTGGCTGACGCTGGAGGAACTGCTCTGGGACGAGACCGACGGGCCGCACCGTGGCCGGCTGAACACCCAGGCCGCGAGCACGTACAAGATCCCGAG
>JASHTQ010000647.1 GCA_030040475.1 Streptosporangiaceae bacterium | reverse complement strand
GAACGCAGGTCGATGGCGTACCTGACGATCTCGAGTTCCGGGATCTCCGCCTTGACCAGGGTGCGGCCCACCCCTACCGGCTCGGTGCCGAGCACCCGGCCGCGGCGCGAGGACAGGTCGGACATGACCGCGCCGACGTAGTCGTCGGGCACCAGCACGTTGACCTCGTCCACCGGCTCGAGCAGCATCGGCGAGGCCTTGTCAACCGCGTCCTTGAGCGCCAGCCGCCCGGCCTTCTGGAAGGCCATGTCGGAGGAGTCCACGGAGTGCGCCTTGCCGTCGTACAGGGTCACCCTCAGACCGGTCATCGGGTAGCCGGCCGTGACGCCCTGCTCCATCTGCCACCGGACGCCCTTTTCCACCGACGGGATGAACTGCCGCGGCACCACCCCGCCGACGATCTTGTCCACGAATTCGAAGCCCGCCGAGTCCTCGAGCGGCTCCACCTCGATATGGCAGATGCCGTACTCGCCGTGCCCGCCGGTCTGCTTGACGTTCCGGCCCAGGCCCTGGGCCTTGCCCGCGATCGTCTCCCGCAGCGGCACCCGCAGGTCGGTCGTCTCGACCGCGACACCCTGCCGGTTGGCGAGCCTGTCGAGCAGCAGGTCGGAGTGCGCCTCGCCCATGCACCACAGCACCAGCTGCCTGGTCTCGGCGTTCATCTCCAGGCGCAGCGTCGGGTCCTCGGCGACCAGGCGGCTCAGGCCCTGCGACAGCTTGTCCTCGTCGGCCTTGGACTTGGCCACGATCGCGACCGGCAGCAGCGGCTCGGGCATCGACCACGATTCCATCAGCAGCGGGCGTTCCTTGTCCGACAGCGTGTCGCCGGTCTCCGCGGTGCCCAGCTTGGCGACCGCGCAGATGTCGCCGGCCGCGCACTGCGTGACCGGCCGCTGCTGCTTGCCAAGCGGCGAGGTCAGCGCGCCGACCCGCTCGTCGTTGTCGTGGTCCTCGTGCCCGCGCTCCGCGCGGCCGTGTCCGGAGACGTGCACGGAGGCGTCGGGGCGCAGCGTGCCGGAGAACACGCGGACCAGGCTGATCCGGCCGACGTACGGGTCGGAGGTGGTCTTGATGACCTCGGCGAGCAGCGGGCCCTTGGGATCCGAGGTCAGGCCGGAGACCGGCTTGCCGTCGGGCGTGGTGACGGCGGGCAGCGGGTGCTCGGCGGGGGAGGGGAACGCCTGCGTCATCACTTCGAGCAGCTCGAGCATGCCGATCTGCTGCGGCGAGGAGGTGACGAGCACCGGGTAGAAGCTGCCCCGCGCGACGGCCTTCTCCAGGTCCTCGATGAGCACCTTGGGGTCGATGTCCTCCCCGGACAGGTACCTGTCCATCAAGGTCTCGTCTTCGCTCTCGGTGATGATGCCCTCGATCAGCTCGCCGCGCAGCTCGGCCATCCGGTCGGCGTCGCCGGCCGCGGGCGTGCCCTCGGTCCTGGCACCTCCTGAGTAGGTGTACAGCTTCTCGGACAGCAGCCCGATGAGCCCGTTGACCGGGGTGCCGACCGGCAGGTACAGGGGGGCCACGGCGTCGCCGAAGGCGGCGCGGCAGGCGGCCAGGGTGGCCTGGAAGTCGGCTCGCTGGTGGTCGATCTTGGTGATCACCACCGCGCGCGGCATGTCGACCGCGGCGCACTCTTCCCACAGCATCTGCGTCACGCCGTCGATCCCGTCGGTGGCGGAAACGGCGAACAGCGCCGAGTCCGCGGCCCGCAGCCCGGCCCTGAGATCCCCGGTGAAGTCGGCGTATCCGGGCGCGTCGAGCAGGTTGACCTTTATGCCGCCCAGCACGATGGGCTCGAGGGTCAAGTTGACCGAACGCTGTTGCCTGACCTCCACCTCATCGAAGTCGCTGACCGTGGTGCCCTCTTCGATGCTGCCCGGCCGCTGGATCGTGCCTGTCGCCGCGAGCAGCGCCTCGACCAGGCTCGATTTCCCCGACCCGGAATGGCCGACCAGCACCACGTTGCGAACCTGGTCGGCCGCCGGTGCCCTGCCGGCGGCTCCTCCCGCCCCACTGCCTGTTGCTGTCAATGCCGTTCGCCTCCTTGCGATTGCTATTGCGCACGACCAGCCTTAACCCGAGGGCACCGTGACCACAACCCCCACGCAAAGAATCTCTTCGGTGTCCGGAAAGTTAAGTCCAGCCGGTCGGGCCAGCCTAGGTGGATTAGCCAACTATGATCGGACGGCCATGCTGAACGTGCTGCGGCCCGCCATGACACGCGTGCTGACCCCGGTTGGCCAGGTCCTCGCGCGGACCCCGCTGACACCGAACGCGGTCACGATCATCGGCACCGTCGGGGTGGCCGGCGGGGCGCTCGGGCTGTTCCCCCTCGGAGAGCTGTTCCCCGGCGCGCTCACCTGCACGATCTTCGTCCTCACCGACATGCTCGACGGGGTGCTCGCCAGGATCAAGGGGACGAGCGGCAGGTGGGGCGCGTTCCTCGACTCGACCATGGACCGGATCGGCGACGGCGCCATCTTCAGCGGTCTGGTGGTCTGGTTCATGCTCGGCGGGCACAACCCGCTGGTCGCGGGGGTGGCGCTGTTCTGCCTGGTCACGGGTAGCCTGGTGTCGTACGTCAAGGCCCGGGCGCAGGGCCTGGGTCTGCGCTGTGACGTGGGCCTGATAGAACGGCCTGAGCGGATGCTCATCGTCCTGGTAGCGGTCGGCGTCTCCGGCCTCGGCGTGCCGTACATCCTCGTTGTGGGGCTCTGGGCACTCGCGGCGGGCAGCGCCTTCACGTTCGGGCAACGGGTACACGCGGTGTACAAGGCAGCAAAGGCTCCGGCCGTGCCGGAAGCTGAGGAAGGTTCGCCGTGACGGTTTCGGCGGGGCCGGCGGGGTCGGCAGGGTCGGCGGGTACCCCGGCGGCGGGCTTCGGCCGCCGGCTGAGCGAGCGGCTGACCGGATTTGCCTACCGGCTCGGCTGGAAGGCGGTCTGCCGCCTGCCGCAGTCGTGGGCGCGCTGGGCGTTCGCCGAGGCGGCGGACATCGCCTGGCGGCGCCAGGGGCCGAAGGTCCAGGTGCTCGAGGCCAACCTGCGCCGCGTGCTGAGCTACCGCGATCACGGCCAGGACGTGGACGGCAAGGAACTGCGTGATCTGTCCCGCCGGGTGCTGCAGTCCTATGCGAGGTACTGGCTGGAGACCTTCCGCCTGCCGGTTATCCCGGTCGCTCGGATCATCTCCGGCATGCATGTCAACGCCGAGGGGGAAGCGGGGCTGTTCGCCAACCTGAAGGCCGGCCGCGGTGTCATCATCGCGCTGCCGCACATGGGCAACTTCGAGCAGGCAGGCGCGTGGGTAATCAATCGCGGCGCGGGCTCGCTCACCACCGTCGCGGAGCGCCTGCGGCCGGAATCGGTCTACGAGGCGTTCGTCAGGTTCCGCGAGGGCCTCGGCATGGAGGTGCTCCCGCTGACCGGAGGCCGCAGCCCGTTCGGGATCCTGGCCAAGCGACTGCGCGCCGGAAAGCTGGTCTGCCTGGTCAGCGACCGCGACCTGACGGAAAGCGGGGTGGCGGTCGAGTTCTTCGGCGAGCAGGCGCGGATCGCCGCCGGCCCGGCCGCACTCGCGATCCAGACGGGCGCGGCGCTGATGCCCGTGGGCACCTGGTTCGTGGGGGACGACGACTGGGGCGCGCACATCTACCCCGAAATCCCCGTCCCGGCCTCCGGCACCCGGGCCGAGAAGGTCGCGCAGATGAGCCAGCAGATGGCGCGGAACTGGGAGCAGGCCATCGCCGAACATCCGGAGGACTGGCACATGCTGCAGCGTGTGTTCACCGCGGACCTGGACCCCGACCGCCTCAGCCGGGTTAGCGTGCCGCCGCCGCGGGGACGGGAGAGCGACCCGTGAAGATCGGCATGGTCTGCCCTTATTCCTGGGACGTGCCGGGCGGCGTCCAGCAGCACGTGCGGGACCTCGCCGAGGCGCTGATCGACGACGGCCACGAGGTGTCGGTGATCTCCCCGGCCGACGACGACACGCCGTTGCCGCCCTATGTCGTGGGCGCCGGCCGGGCCGTGCCGGTGCCCTACAACGGGTCGGTGGCCCGGCTGTCGTTCGGCTTCGTGTC
>JASHTQ010000082.1 GCA_030040475.1 Streptosporangiaceae bacterium | reverse complement strand
GCCGCGATGCCCACGCTTGACGCCGGTGAGGTGGAGGCCGAACCAGTAGCGTTCGGCCGCGGCGAGATGACGCACCAGGCCGAGCAGGTTCGTTCCCGTGCCAACCAGCACGCGGCGAAGTTGCTCGTCGTCGAGCCCGTCGGTCTTCTTCAGCACACACTCGCGGTTGAAGTTGAGGAATGCCAGCGCCGTATCCAGCTCGCCGGAATCATTGCGTGGCACGGGTCGCCGCTGCGTCTCAGCCATCTCGTCATCCTGGCACGTCGTTGCGGGCGAGGATGTCGAAGACGCGTCGAGCGAGGGCACGATGGCCCGGAGCGGGCGAGCGTGGTTACCGCCCCGGGCTTTGCGGGCTGAGGGTGCGCCGCATGACCGGGCGGTCTGGCTTGCGCCGCGCGACGACCTGGAAGCCGTGGCGGGCGAAGGCCGACGCCGTGCCGGGGAACAGGTTGCCGGTGTGTCCCGGCACCTCGGTGTCGACCGGGTAGGCCTCGAGGGCCGGGGCGCCGGACGCGGCCGCGGCGGCGACGGCGGCATGGATCAGCGCGTCCATGACGCCCTGGCCGCGGTGCGTGCGGCGGATGTAGAAGCAGGGCACTGACCAGACCGGCACGTCATCGGGTGGCTGGAGGTGGCGGGCGTGCGCCAGCCAGCCCAGGTCGGCGCGCGGGGCGAGCTCGCACCAGCCGACGGGGACGGGTCCGTCGAACGCGAGCAGGCCCGGCGGCTGCCCGGAGGCGGCGAGCCGCCTGAGGTCGGCCTTGTTGTCCTCGCGCGGCCGACGGCTGTAGCGGGGGCCGATCCGCCAGTACATGCACCAGCACCCGTTCGAGGCCCCGGCCGGGCCGAACAGATCCGCCAGCGCGGGCCAGTGCTCCAGGGTGAGCGGGCTGATCGTGAGGTTCATCGCGGCACCCGGCGCCGGCTATGCGCCGGCGGCCGGCGATCCGCCTGGCGCGGCGCGGTGGCGGTCGCGCAGCTCGATGATCTGCTGCCGGCGGGCGGATACCAGCAGGTCGGGCGAGCCGAGGCGCACTCCCGGGTAGACCTCTGCGGGCTGGATCCCGGCCGCGGCCATGATCTGGTAGCCGCGTTCGGAGACGCTCGACTGGCCCAGGCCGAAGTGGCTCATCAGGTCCTTGATCCGCAGCTCGCCGGCCCGCTGGCCGAAGCGCTTGTTGCCCTTGCCGATCACCCAGCACGCTGCGGCCGCTATGACATCGGGGCTGGCCTGCCCGCCGAGCATCTCGTGCAGGCCCGGCACGGCGCGGGCCAGCAGCCTCCGGCACGCCGTCCGGTACTCGGCGCCGAAAAGGTCATCGCAGCAGCGATCGCAGGCGGCGAGCACCAGCCCGACTCGGTCGCGGACATCGGCCGGAACCTCGTCCCAGCCGAAGTCCTCATCCGGCAGCGGCGCGTCATCTAGCGAGTCGAGCGCGCCCGTCCCGCCGACCTCCTCGGCCAGCCCGTCGAGGAGGTGCTGCCCGGCGTCGAACGGCTCGTCCAGCCACGGCTCGTCGTCGCCTAGCGCGCCCATCGCGGCGAGCAGCGCCATCGGGCCCTGCGGCCTTGGTGACCGGATGACCCGCTGATACTCCGGCTCCCACTGGTCGACCGCGGCGAGCGTGTCCTCGGTCAGGGAGGGCCGGATTCCGCGCTCGGCGTGGCAGAACCTGATGTACGCGCGCATCAGCGTCGGCGCCTTGCTCAGCTGCGCCGGGTCGGCCACGATCTTGCGCGGGATCCAGTCGTCCAGGAGGATCTCGACCACGACCGGGCTCCACCGCATCGGGTCGCCCGGCCCGTAATCGGTGCCGAACCACAGGAACTGATCCAGCAGGTCCCGGTGATCGGCGTCGTCCAGCGGGCGGCCGAACTGCGAGCCGAAGAACCGGTTCGCGAGCTTCTTCTTCGCGGCCTTGGTCCATTTCGGCCGGACGTATCCGGTACCGCCCTCGGGCATCAACCGCAGCAGCCACTCGGCCAGCGGCCGGGAGACTGGCCAGGTATCCGACTCCATCGGCGGGAACGTGATCGCGCCAAGCTCGATCGCGGGGGCCACCTTGGCTCGTGCATCGGCGAGATCGATGTCCGCGAACGCCGCATCGGGATCATCGATCGCCTTCCGCATGTCCCCGACCACCCCGTCGAGCGGTTCGGGCAGCGGGAACGCATCCTTCACCAGCGTGCCGAGGTTGTGGTCGATGTAGATGACCATGGTCAACTCCTGGCCCGGCAGCCGGGCAGCGAGCATCACGCTGTCTCCATCGCCGAGCACATGCGTGCACTGCACCGCGCGGTAGACGCGGGCCGCGCCGAGGCCGGCGAGCCAGTCGGGCAGCGGATGCGGCCGGCCGGCGAGCGCGAGCCGGGCACGGGCGCGGGACAGCTCATCCGGGCCGAGTTCGGCCAGCGCGGCGAGCAGCGCCGTGGTCTCAGGCAGTTCGTGCTCGGCGAAGGACTCGATGAGCATGGGCAGCGTGACGCTGTCCGGGCCGCCGGCCCGGCCGCGCTCGAACGGATTCTGCCCGCGAGGGTCGATGGCGGCGAGCAGGGTGCTCACGTAGGCGAGAAAATCCAGGGGCTCGCCGGCGGCGAGCATCCGGCGGACGTTGGCAAGCAGGTCATCCTCGCCCCGCCGGTACTGGCGCTCGGCGCGGACCTGACGCGGGTGCCTTTGCCGCCCCGGCTGTTTCCTGCGATTGCGCGGGTGTCGGCCTCGCTTGGCCATGAAGGCACCGTACCCGAGTAACGGTAACGCCGGGGGCCGATCCAGCGTGACCGGGGCGAGCACGCCCGTTCGTTCGGGTCCGCTTTCGTTCTTAGTGTTGAATATGTGCAGCATGCTGGGTATCGTCCCTGGCGGAATTGCGTGCGGCAGATACAGACGGGAGCGGCCGGACTTGGACGGGCAAGGCTCTGAGCAGCGGTACCGGGACTGGGCGCGGGGTTCCGGCAAGCTGTTCGCCGAGGCGAGCCGCTACATCCCGGGCGGCGCGGGGAGCAGCGCTCGGACGGTGAAGTTCGGCTGGAGTCCGTATCCGCCGTTCATGGCGCAGGGGTCCGGGTCGCGGCTGCGACGGGCACGAGTACGTCGACTACCTGCTGGGGCTCGGGCCGATGATCCTCGGGCACCGGCGGTGACGTCGGCCGTGATCGGCGCGGTCAGCGAGCTCGGCACCTGCTTCGGGGTGCCGTACGAGCTGGAGATCGAGGCGGCGCGCAAGGTCACCGAGGCGGTGCCGGGGATCGAGCTCGTCCGGTTCTCCAACTCGGGCAGCGAGGTGGTCGGGACCGCGGTGCGGCTGGCCCGCGCGCACACCGGGCGGCCGCCGCCGACTTTGCCGACGTACTCGGTGACCCGGGGATCGGAGGCTTTACCGTTACACAGGTAATCGACCAGACCGAAGGCACAATCCGGCGGGCGATCGCCACGTTCTTGTCCGCCAGGGGTACCGCCGATACGGCCCTGGTTTATCTGTCCTGCCATGGCATCCAGGATCGGCGGGGGCGGCTGTACTTCGCGGCGACCGATACGGTCATGAATCAGCCCGCGGCTACGGCGATACGGGCCAGCCAGGTATGGGAGCAGATGGAGGAATGCGCGGCCCGGCGGATGGTACTGATCCTGGACTGCTGTTTCAGCGGCGCATTCAATGAGCTGGGCAAGGGAGATAGCGACCTAGAGCGCCAACTGGCGCCGCAAGGACAGGGACGGTCGGTCCTGACGGCGTCGCGGAGCTTCGAATACTCCTATGAGGGCCGACCGGTCGATGGCGCAAGGCCGACCGGATCGGTATTCACCACCGGGCTGATCGAAGGCGTGCGAACCGGCGCGGCCGATGCCGACGGGCTGATCAGCCTGACCGACGCCTACGGCTACGCCTATCGGCACGTCCGGCAGGCTGGCGCGCAGCAGACTCCGCAGCAATGGTTGTTTGGCGGCGAGGGCGCCGCTCTCGTCCTGGCCCGCAGCCCGGCCGGGCGCGTGGTCGCCGCGGCGCGGCTGCCGGAGGCACTGGCGGAGGGCCTGAACAGCCGCTATCCCAGACTGCGCATCGGCGCGGTCGATGAGCTGGCCGCGTGGCTAGCCGATCCCGACCCGTCTCGGGTCATCGCGGCGGTGCAGGCCCTCAGCCAGGTCGCAGAAACCGATATCCCTGACTATTTATTCTGCCCATATCCATACCCGTGCCGGAAATTCCACGCTGTTCGAGGTTCTGGTCGCCTCGGCGATCGCCTGCGCCCTCCCGCCGATCGCGACCTTGGTCTTCTGCGTCGTTCAGGCATTCCGCCGCCGCCGGCCGGTCATTCCCGGGCTCAGCAGATTCGCTCACCGCCTCGCCTACGGAAAAGGCGCTTACCGTGGTTGACCCGGGCTATGCGGTGGATCCGGTGCACGGGGTGGGCACTGCGAAGTGAGGCGAGTTTCCGGCGTGCCGCGCTCGCGGGCGGCACGCCAGGACACGATGCCCGGTTCGTCCCCGTCTGTGCTCTCTCGGGCATTCCGGCCGTCTCCGCGGTCTTGCCCGTCGGCGCTCCGCCAACCGCAACACCCTTACATCGTGGCGGTTATCACCGCTACAGGCTTACATCGTTGCGGCCGGACCTGGTGACCGAGTGACCGCAGGGGCTACTGGGACTGCGGGGACAGCGGGCGCGGGACGGCGGGCGGCGGGCGCGGGACGGCGGCGCGGACGGGCACCGGACCTTGCCAGGGCTGCAGACAGTGGCCTCGCCCGGCGGCTGGCCGTCGAGGGCGCGAGAGATTTCCGGGAGTACGATCCTCCGTCAGGTTCGCACCGGGTACGGGCAGCGAGCCGTCAGCCGGTTTAGTTGGCCTGCGCGGTCTGGGTGCGCTGGTAGTGGCGGCGGGCCTTCAGCCTGTTTCCGCAGACGGCCATCGAGCACCAGCGGGCGGCGTTGGCCTTGCTGTGGTCGATGAGGAACAGGCGGCATTCGTCGTTCGCGCACGGGCGCAGGCGGCCAGGGCTGTGCTTGGCCAGGGTGTCCCAGGCGAGGACGGCGCGCACGGCCAGTTCTCGCTCCGGCGGGACGCTGAGCACCCAGACGATCTTGCCGTGCGGCATGGACGGCACGCTTGTCACCCCGTGCAAGGCCGGGGCCAGCACGGACGGCGGCCGCTCGCCGCGGACGACGGCCTGCAGCGCCCGGCGGACCTCCAGGACGTGCTGCAGCTCTGCCTCGGTGCCCAGGCCGCCGGAGGCGGCGAGCCAGGCCCGTGCCCTGGTGGGGTCGGCGAGGTCGTCGGTCGGCACCCCGTTGATGACCGGGGTGCTGTTCAGCACCGCCAGCAGGAAGCCCTCGTCAGTATCTGCCATCACAGCACCTAACCCTATTGACTCACGTGACGGGTTACAAGTTCCGGTCACGGAGCGTACACGCCATTAGAGGTACGGGGCGCCCTCGGGGTCGTCGCTGAGGCGGTAACCAGACGGCAGCCGCAGGCTCGGGCAGGTCAGGTAGTGCGTGCCGACCGCGCCGCACCGTATGCACTGCCTGGGGAGCAGTTCATCCGGGTGGCCGGGCGCCAGCTGAGGCCCGTCACAAGCCGGGACGGGAACAGGAATCCTGTACTGGGCGGGCTGCCCGATCATGGCGATGATCTCCTTCTGGCGGCGTCACCTGGATCGGCACGGACGCCCCGTGGTGGCCGATGGGACGGCTACGGTCACCGGCGCCGGGCGACCCCGGCATGTTTGCCCTCTCGTTGCGCCCCCTGGCGACGCCGCTGCGGAACAGCTCTTCCACGTCCGCGCGTCGGTACCGGGGCTTCCCGGCCTCGTCGCGGACCTCGGGAAGCCGTCCGCGCCGCGCCCATGCCGCGACCGCCGACGACGTCACCCGGAACAGGTACGCGACCTGCCTGCGGGTCATCAGGTCCTCACCCATGCGGTTGCCGATCATGCCCGCAGCTGCGGATCTCCGGACAGCCGGATACGGAATATCTACGTCTTGGCGCCTTCACGTTCATCGGATTCCCTGGTAGGCCGGAAATAGCTGATCCGGGACAGCGCTGGTGAACTTGCGCGGTGCCGGTTGCATGGAAAATCGTGCTGCAACTTGCAGCGCGAAACATCGGTCAGCTGACGGATATTGAGCTTCTGCGCCGCGTTCGGGGCGTTCCCGCGGTCTGGACGACGCGGCGGAAGCTCGCCGCGGGGCCGGTCAGGAGATCAGCACGGCGATCGTGAACAGCACGGCGTCGTAGATGAAGTGCGCGAGGATGGGCCGCATCAGGCGCCGGTGCTTCTGGAAGGACCTGGTCAGGAAGTAACCCAAGGGTATGGTCAGCACGAACCCGAGCCCGTAGTAGACGTGGTAACTGGTCCGCAGGATCAGGCTGAACACCAGAGCCCGGCTCGGATCCCAGCCGAGCTGCTCCAGGCGGATCAGCAGGTAGCCGTTGACGAGAGTCTCCTCGGTGATCGCCGTGATCGCCGACGCCGCCAGCCCGTAGATGACGTAATAACCCGGCAGGTGCCCGAGCGAGGGAGAGACGAACAGCGACTTGTGGGTGGCTATCAGCGGCGAGAGGGCTATGGTCAGCGCGAGCACGGCGCCGTAGCCGGCCGCGGCGAGTCCGACGGCTGGCCACACGTCGGTGCGCCACTTCGGCCTCGTCAGGCCGAGCGCGGCCGGATTCTGGCCGGTCCGGCTCAGCAGGAGCAGGCCAAGCGGCACCACCACGCCGACCGTGACGTAGTTGACGGTCGCGAGCACGAGGTTGGCCGCGGGGTGCCCGGTCACGATGGTGGGAATCCGCTTGATGGTCCCGGTACCGCCGATGTGCTCGGCGAGCAGGTCGACCGCGGCCAGGACGCCTGGCACCAGGAATGCGATCTGGACGAACCAGGTCTCGAGCACCAGTCCCCGGCGGGACGGCTGGAGGAGGTCCGGTGACACCGGTGCCTGCTGCGCCGGCGCCGGCTCGCCCGGCTCGCCTGTCTCGCCCGACGCGTTCATCGCAATAGCATGCCGCAGAGCCGTGCAGAGCGCCGCATAATCGCCTCAGCAGGCCGACTGGGGAAGACGGAACGGTGCGGGTCAGGCGGCGTAGCCGGTGGTCTGCGGGCTGCCGTCGGGGTTCACCGTGGCGAGGACCGCGTAGTTCCTGCCGTCGAGCAGCCGCAGCGTCGCGTCGCTGAGCGGGATGCCCATGGCTTACTCGAAACCGGACGTGTCGCCCCCGCCGCGGCGCAGGATCTCGGGCTCCGGCTGGGAGAAGTCGATCACCGTCGTCGGCTCGGTGCCGCAGTCGCCCGAGTCGATCACCGCGTCCACGGCCAGGTCCAGTTCCTCGGCGATCTGCCACCCGTGGGTCATGGGCTCGTCCTCGCCCGGCAGCAGCAGGGTGCTCGAGACCAGCGGCTCGCCGAGCGCGGCGAGCAGGGCCTGGGTCACCGCGTGGCGCGGGATCCGCACCCCAACGGTCTTCTTGCCCGGGTGCTGCAGCCGGCGCGGCACCTCCTTGGTGGCGGGCAGGATGAACGTGTAGCTGCCGGGGGTCGCCGCCTTGATGGCCCGGAACACCGCGTTGTCCACGTAGGCGAACTGGCCGAGCTGGGCGAAGTCCTGGCACACCAGCGTCATGTGGTGGCGGTCATCAAGGCCGCGGATCGACCTGATCCTGGCGATGCCGTCCTTGCTGCCGAACCGGCACCCCAGCGCGTAGCAGGAGTCGGTCGGGTAGGCGATCACGCCGTCGGCGCGCACGATATCGGCGACCTGGCCGATCGCGCGCGGCTGCGGGTTGGCCGGATGGATGTCGAAGTACCTGGCCATACACGAAGCTTAGAGTCATCACCGGTGGGTTTCGAGGGGAGC
Source organism: Streptosporangiaceae bacterium (assembly GCA_030040475.1). Next base: position 18,682 of record JASHTQ010000082.1, on the reverse strand, counting down.
CCGGCAGGACGGAGGGACACCCGTGAGCGCAGCGCGCAGGTTCCGGATCGCGGCAATTCCCGCGGACGGGGTCGGCAGGGAGGTGGTGGCGGCCGGGCGGCGGGTGCTCGACGCGCTGGCGGCCGGCAGCGGCGGCGCGTTCGGCTTCGACTGGGAGGAGTTCGGCTGGGGCTGCGACTACTACGCGCGGACCGGCCGGATGATGGCGCAGGACGGCCTGGAGGCCCTCGGGGAGTTCGACGCCATCTACTTCGGCGCGGTCGGCTGGCCCGGCGTGCCCGACCACATCAGCCTGTGGGGGTTGCGGCTGGCCATCTGCCAGAACTTCGATCAGTGGGCGAACGTCCGGCCGGTGCGCTTCCTGCCCGGCGTGCGCAGCCCGCTGCGGAAGGCCGACGACACCGAACTGGACTGGGTCGTCGTCCGGGAGAACAGCGAGGGCGAGTACGCGGGGCTTGGCGGGCGCAATCTGTCCGGGCGCGGCCCCGGCAGCGAGGTCGCCGTCCAGTCGGCCCTGTTCACCGAGGTCGGCTGCGAGCGCATCATGCGTTTCGCCTTCGACCTAGCGCGCACCCGCGCCCGGCGCAAGGTCGCCAGCGTCACCAAGAGCAACGCCCAGCAGTACGGCATGGTGCTGTGGGACGACACCTTCAGGCGGGTCGCAGCCGACTACCCCGACGTGCAGACCGAGAGCGTGCTCGTCGACGCGATGGCCGCGAAGTTCGTGCTGCACCCCGAGGATCTCTGCGTCGTCGTCGCCTCCAACCTGCACGCGGACATCCTCTCCGACCTCGGCAGCGCCCTGGCCGGCAGCCTCGGCCTGGCCGCCAGCGCCAACCTCAACCCGGAAGGGCGTTTCCCGAGCATGTTCGAGCCCGTGCACGGCTCCGCGCCGGATATCGCGGGTCAGGGGCTGGCCAACCCGATCGGCGCCGTCGGCAGCGCCGCCCTGATGCTCGGCCACCTCGGCCTGCCCGAGCAGGCGGCCCGGCTGGACGCGGCGATCGAGGCGACCACGGCGGCAGGCATCCTCACCCGCGACGTCGGCGGCACCGCCTCGACCGACGACGTCACCACCGCCCTGATCGACGCGCTCGGCACCATTTCATGATCGCGGGCACTTTGAGGCCGGAAAGCGACCGGAACTGCCCGTGATCATGAGATGCCCCGCCCGGGAACCGCTCGCGGGGAGTCGGCGTGGGCTTTGGACGGGTCACCACGGCTCGTTCGGCTTAATGGTTTTTGATCTTTTAAATATCGGCGCGGATGTGGCGCAGGGCGTGCTGCATGTCGACGGCGGTCGGGAAGCGGTCGGTGCTGGCGGGGGCGCACGCCTTGACGAGGAACGCGGCGAGGTCGGGGTGCAGGTCGGGGCGGATGGTTCTGGGGTCGGTTACCGGTACGCCCAGGGTGGGCATCGCGTTGGGGAACGGGTGCTGGCCGTTGCACAGCAGGCGGTAGAGCAGGACGCCGACGGCGAACAGGTCGGTGGAGACGTCCCAGCGGTCCAGGCCTGCGTCGGGCGCCTGATAGGGCGGCGTGCCCGACTGCGTGTGCACGGGGTCGCCGACCCGCGACGCGATGTTGAAGTCGAGCAGTTTGGCTCCGGTCCTGGTCAGCATCACGTTGAGCGGCTTGATGTCGCGGTGGACCAGGCCGGTGTCGGTCAGCCGCAGCCATTCGCGGGATTCGGCCTCCGGCAGGTCGCCCTCGCGGCGCTTGGCGTCAAGCTGGCGCAGGCGCGCGGCGTCGGGGTGGAAGGCGACGAGCGCGTCGAGGAGGTCGAGCGCGACGTCTACCGCCTCGCGGTCGCGGAGGCTTCGCTTCCCGCTGACGAACTCGTCGAGCGACTCGCCGTCGACGAACTCGGTGATGAGGTACCACTCGCCGGCGCGTGTCTTGCCTGCCCAGAAGACCTGCACGACGTTCGGGTGCTGGATCTTGCGCAGCGCGCCGATCTCGCGGCGCACCGCCGCGTCGCCCGCCGGGCTGTCGAAGAGCTTGAGCGCCCGTTCCTCGCCCTCCACGTCGTCGCGTACCCGGTAGACCTTGGAAAAGCCGCCCTGGCCTAGTTTCTGGAGGATCTCGAAGCGGCCGTCCAGGACGTCGCCGACCGCGTAATCTGCGGGCTTGGTGCTGGCCGGGTCGGGTTGCGGCAGGGGGCGGCCGGACGCGCCGCTCGATGCGAGGGCGCGCTCGGCGGACGCCAGCGGCCTGGTGGGGCTCGCGTCTATGGCTCCGGCTCCGGCTCCGGCTCGGGCTCGGGTCCCGGCTCGAGCTCCGGCTCGGGTGGAGCCCTCGCGGGCGTGGCGGATCCCGCCGACGGCGTAGGCAAGGCACGGGTGCAGCACGTACGTCTCGACGTCCGGCGGGAAGTGGAACTGCTCGACGTCGCCCATCGAGTAGAACCGGCGCCGGCCGTCCTCGTCGACGTATCCGAGCAGGCCGTTCTGCCACAGCACGGAGGCGAGGTTCGTGGGCCGCTCGAAGTGCAGGTCCGCGACCTGCTGCAGGGCCTCGAGGTCACCGCGGGAGAAGCGGTCGACGCCGATCATCCGGACAAACGAGCGGACGTCCTCCTGCACGCCGCTGATGTAGGCCTGGGTGCTGGTGAACAGCTCGGAGTAGTCGTGCAGGGCGGCGTTGGCCGGCATCAGGTCCGAGGAGATCTGGTTGGCGCACTGGGCGAGCTGGGAGTCGCCGAACCGCTTGGCGCAGCGCTGCACCACCGCCTCCAGGGCCGCCGGCGGCAGGCCGTCGCGGCCGGCCTGCTTCTGCCGCAGGACCTCCTCGCTGAGCTCGTTGCCGAGCGAGATGACGTCGCGCGGGATCAGCCTGGTGTGGCTGAGCAGGTAGTCCTCGATCGTGCCCTCGCCGTCGGGCGTGGCGCCGTCGGATCCCGGCCAGCCGCCGTCGACGCCGAGCCAGTCGCTGATCGTGGCCGGGCCGCTGGCCGCGCGCCGCATCAGGAGCGCGGGCGGCAGCCGCTGCAGCTTCTGCCCGAACAGGTAGAGCAGCGAGCCGCGGTCCCAGGTCAGGACGCGGATGTGCGGCTCGTTGTAGTACCGCGGCGCGTGTTCTGACCGGTACACCGAGGACATGACGATGTCACGGATGCAGACCACGACGTGCAGCCTGCCGCCCAGCCTGTGATCCCGCAGCAGCCGCATGACCTGGTAGAACAGCCCCTCCTGGCATTTCAGCCAGTACATCGGGGCGTGGCTGAACTCCTCGTCCACCGCGTCGAGGTAGAAGTAGATCGGCCTGCACTGGCAGATCACCTCGCCGAGCAGGTCCTCGAGGTCGTCCCAGAGCGGATCGTCCAGGTAGGCCGACAGCTGATGGGCGGTCTGCCGCTCGTTGATGATGTCGCGCACCTGGCTGTAGATCGACCTCGGCCGCAGGAAGTCGTCAAGCAGCCGCGCGTACGACTTCTCGATCTCAGCGGCCTGCTCGTCGCGCAGCTGCTGGCGCAGCTCGGGGCGGCGCAGCAGGTGCGAGGCCAGCGAGCGCATGATCGCGCGCTCCCAGACCTGCATCCACTTCTCGACCAGGACGCTGTCGGAGAACCACTGGCACGCCTTGACGATGACCTCGGTCTTCGGCAGGTCCTGCTGCGGCGGGCCGGCGTAGACGGAGTCCTGGTGTGACTGGTAATCCTGCAGGCGCCGCAGGTAGACCGTCTTGCCGGCGCCGAGCTTCCCGACGATGACGCGGACCATCGAGTCGTTCGCGCGGGTCGCGAGGTGGCCGTATGCCGGATTGCCGCCGAAGTCGACGAACTCGCTGATCAGATCCTCGATGTCGGCGCGTGACCCGTCCGGGTTGCCGAACGGTCCCACCGGATCGAGCCGACGCCGCCTGGTAGCCATCGCTTTCTCCCAGCCGAATCGTAACAACCCCGCAGGTATCAGGACCAGCAGGACTTCGGCGCCCGGCCGTTGCCGCGGCACGGCCGGACATCCGCTCTCCTGCGTCAGGAGTTGCTTAGGGGGTGCGGCCGGACGGGTCGGTGAGCCACTCGTCGGGCGCGGCGGGCAGCTCGGTCGCGTAACGGAATTCGAACCCGGCCAGCGTGGCGTAGTGCTCGTCCAGTGAGGTGTCGCCGACGTGGAGCATGCGCTGAGCGCCGAAGTGCTCTGTGCCCTGGCGGAGCCGGTGCTTGTGGCAGGTGAAGTCGACTTCGATGCCGGCCTGCTGCCATATCGCCCGCTGTTCGGACAGCGTGCGGTCCGACGCGCTGCCGATGACGTACCCGCGCGCCTTCGCGGCCGCCACCTGGGTAAAGGTGACCGGCCCCGGCGGATCGCCCGCCTCGAGCGTGCCGTCGATGTCGAAGCTGACCAGGATGCGGGTCACGGGACGAAGACGAGCTTGCCGAACAGGTCGCCCGCGATCATGGCCGCGAAGCCGTCGCGCGCCTCCTGCAGCGGGAGCACCCGGTCGATCAGCGGCCGGACGCCGGCCTGCTCGCAGAACCGGGCCAGGCGGCCCAGCTGGTCGCGGGTGCCCATGGTGGAGCCGGTCACGGTCAGCTGGGTGAAGAAGATCCTGGTGAGTTCGGCCGGCGGGGCGTCCCCGCTGGTCGCCCCGCTGATCACGATGCGGCCGCCGGGCTTGACCGACCGGACAGAGTGCGCCCAGGTCGCGCGGCCGACGGTCTCCATGACCGCGTCGACCCGCTCGGGCAGCCGGGCGCCGGCTGCGAAAGCCTGGTCGGCGCCGAGCTTGACCGCGCGGTCGCGCTTGGCCTCGCTGCGGCTGGTCGCCCAGATCCGGTAGCCGGCCGCCCGGCCGAGCAGGATCAGCGCGGTCGCCACCCCGCCGCCCGCGCCCTGCACGAGCACGGTCGCGCCGGGCTGCAGGCCGGACTTCTCGAACAGCATCTTGTACGCGGTCAGGTAGGCCGTCGGCAGGCAGGCTGCCTCCTCGAAGGACAGCGCGGCGGGCTTGGGCACCAGGTTGCGGCGCGGCACGCTGACCTTGTCCGCGAACGTGCCGTCGTACCGCTCCGACAGCAGCGACCGGCACGGGTCGAGGGTCTCGTCGCCGCCGCCGGCGTCGGGGTCCCCGATCACCGCGTGCACGATCACCTCGTTGTTGTCCTGATCGGTGCCGGCGGCGTCGCAGCCGAGCACGATCGGCAGCCGGTCGGCCGAGATGCCCACGCCGCGCAGCGTCCAGACGTCGTGGTGGTTGAGCGCGGCCGCCTTGACCGTCACCGTGACCCATCCGTCCCGGTGCGCCGGGTCGGGGCGCTCCCCCAGCTCCATCCCGGCCAGCGGGTCTTCTGCGTCAATGCGCGCTGCGGTCACGGCAAACACGGGCAGCACCTCCGGTGTTCAGTCGGCGATCTGTTTCTGGATCGGCTCGTTGTCGGCTTCGGGGATCAGCTCGGGCGCGGGGGCGGCCAGGGTCGGCTCGCGGTCGGCGGCGATGAACCTGGTGCCGCGTGACCAGGATGCCGCGGCGGCGATCAGGCAGCAACCGATGGAGAAGGCGAACGCGATGTGCAGGCCCGCCCGGAACGGGCCGGTGAGCAGGCCGGGCAGGAAGGTGCGGCCGGTTAGCTCGGCCGCCTTGGCCGCCGGCAGGTGAAGCAGGGCACTGGCGCCAAGCAGGTGACCGATCGGGTTGTAGCCGAGGAACGAGGCGAACAGGATGGAGATCGGCGGTAGGTGGCTGACCTGCTCGGCCGTACCGGCCGGCACCCCCTGGGCGATCAGGCCCGAGCTCAGCGTGCGCGGAAGGTCGGCGGCCAGGCCAGCGATCATCAGGCTGAAGAAGATGCCGAGCGAGAAGACCTGCGCGGAGTTCATGAACGTCGAGTTCATCCCGCCGCCCGCGCCGCGGTCGCGGGCGGGCAGGCTGTTCATCACCCCGGCCCGGTTGGGTGCCGAGAACGCGCCCATGGCGAGCCCGTTCAGCAGCAGGATCCCGGCGAAGTCCGGGTAGGAGAAGTTGATGGGGAGCAACTCGAGCAAGACGAACGCGCCGGCCGCGACGAGCATGCCGCCGGTCGCGAACGGGCGCGGCCCGAAGCGATCGGAGAGCCGGCCCGCAACCGGCCCGGCCAGGAGGAACCCGGCGGTCATCGGCAGCATGTACACGCCGGCCCAGAAGGGCGTCCGCTCGAAGGTGTAGCCGTGCAGCGGAAGCCATATCCCCTGCAGCCAGATGATCAGCATGAACATCAGGCCGCCGCGGCCCAGCGCGGCGAGGAAGGTGGAGATGGTGCCGAACGAGAATGCCTTGATGCGGAACAGGCTGAGCCGGAACATCGGGTACCGCACCCTGGCCTCGATGACCCCGAACGCGGCCAGGCCGAGGCCGCCGACGGTCAGGCAGCCGATCACGGTCGGGCTGCCCCAGCCGAGCGGGTGCCCGCCGTACGGCTGGATCCCGTAGGTGACGCCGATCATGACGAGGATGAGGCCGACGGCGAAGGTCAGGTTGCCCGCCCAGTCGATCGGCTGCCTGGTCCGCTCGCTGAGATCGCGCAGCCGCAGGTAGGCCCAGATCGTGCCGAAGAGCCCGAAGGGGACGGAGATCAGGAAGACCAGACGCCAGCTGATCGGGGCCAGGATGCCGCCGATCACCAGGCCGATGAACGTCCCGCTGATCCCCGCCACGTTGTTGATGCCGAGCGCCAGGCCGCGCTGGTGCGCGGGAAAGGCATCGGTCAAGATGGCGCCGGAGTTCCCGACCAGGAAGGCGCCGCCGACGCCCTGCACGATGCGCCAGACCAGCAGCCACAGGGCTCCCTCGTGGCCGGTCATCCAGTCGATCGTCAGCAGCAGCGACGCGACCGTGTAGATGACGAACCCGAGGTTGTACATGCGGACCCGGCCGTACATGTCGCCGAGGCGGCCGACGCTGACCACGAGCACGCTGCCGGTGACGAGGTAACCGAGGATCATCCACAGCAGGTAGACGCTGTTGCCGGGGACGAGCGGGTCAAGGTCGATGCCGCGGAAGATGTCCGGCATCGCGATGATCAGGATCGAGGCGTCGATCGTCGCCAGCAGGACGCCCGCCGTCGTGTTGGTCAGCGCCACCCACTTGTAGCCGTCGCTCACCGGGGCGGCCGTTTTGCGTGCTGCCGCCGTCACGGCTGCCGCGGCCGTGTCGGGTACGGGTGCTTCGGACGCTTCGGATGCTTCGGACGCTTCGGACGAACGCCCGTCGACGGTCACCTGAGTATCCTTCCCGAAGCTACTGTTTTAAAGTTAACAATGTATAATACTATGTAATCCCTGATCATGGCGACGGAAGGTCAGCTGGTGAAGGCAGCTCCTTTCGAGTACCACGCCCCCGGCACGCTTGACGAGGCTCTGGCCCTGCTCGCGGAGTTCGGGGACGAGGCAAAGGTGCTGGCCGGGGGCCAGAGCCTGGTGCCCGTGCTCGCCCTCCGGCTGGCCAGGTTCGGGCATCTGGTCGACCTGAACCGGATCCCGGCGTTGCGTTATGTGTCCGTGGCCGACGGCGTTACCCGGATCGGGGCGATGACCACCCAGGCGGCCATCGGCGGCAGCCAGGAGGTGCTGTCCCGGGTGCCGCTGCTGGCTCGTGCGACGGCGCACATCGGCCACTTCCAGATCCGTAACAGGGGGACGATCGGCGGCTCGCTCAGCCATGCCGACCCCGGCGCGGAGTACCCGGCGGTCGCGATCACGCTGGACGCCGAGATCGTCCTGGCCAGCAGCCGCGGCACGCGTTCGGTCGCGGCCACGGACTTCTTCACCGGGACCTTCAGCACCACGGCCGAGCCCGACGAGATCCTGACCGAGGTAAGGTTCGCTGGTCGGCCGCAGGACAGCGCGGTCGCCGGGCCGCAGGGCTGCGCGGTCGTGGAAATGGCCCGCAGGCACGGGGATTTCGCGCTGGCCGGCGTTGCCTGCGCGGTCGAGCTCGACAGTGCCGAGTTCCACGGGGCCGAACGCATCCGCAGCCTGCGCCTTGGCCTGTTCGGCGTGGCGTCGGCGCCGGTGCGGGCCGTCGCCGCCGAGCAGGCGGCACGCGGCGCCGCCGCGGACGAGGTTGATCCGGTGGCGGTGGGCGTGGCGGCGCTGTCCGGGGTCTCGTGCATCTCGGACCTGCACGCCGACGCCGCCTACCGCAGGCGGGTGGCGGCTCACCTGGTCGGCCAGGCGGTGCGGCGCGCGCTCCAGGAGGCGCGGCATGACTGAGCACCGGCTCGAGGTCACGGTGAACGGGCAGGCGGTGAGCGCCATGGTCGAGCCGCGCCTGACGCTGGCTGACTTCCTTCGCGACAGGCTCCGGCTGACCGGAACCCACCTTGGCTGCGAGCATGGCGTCTGCGGCGCCTGCACGGTGCTCGCAGACGGCGCGGCGATCCGGTCCTGCCTGGTATTCGCGGTCCAGATGGAGGGCACCGCGATCACCACGGTGGAGGGCCTGACCCCGGAAGGCTCTACTCCCGACGGCGGGAGGCTGAGCGACGTGCAGGAGGCGTTCCGCGCCGAGCACGGGCTGCAGTGCGGCTTCTGCACCCCGGGGTTCGTGGTCTCGGTGACGGCGTTCCTCGCCGATCATCCCGATCCGAGCGCGGAGCAGATCCGGGACGGGCTGTCGGGGAACCTGTGCCGGTGCACCGGGTACCAGGGAATCGTGCGCGCGGTGCAGGCCGCGGTCCGCGCGCGGAAGGAGGCCCGCGATGGCTGAGCATGCCGTGAGCGGGCCCGCCGGGGCGGCGGCCGCGGGGGCGACGGCGGGGCGGTATGTCGGGGCGCGGGTGCAGCGGCTTGAGGATCCCAGGTTGCTTGCCGGGCGCGGACGGTACATAGACGACCACTCGGTGCCGGGAATGCTGCACGCCGCCTTCGTCAGGAGCCCGGTCGCGCGCGGCTTGCTATCGTCGGTCGACGTCACGGCGGCGGCCGCCATGCCGGGCGTGGCCGCCGTGTTCACCATGGACGACTTCCGCGAGGTCTTCCGGCCGACGTACTCGACCATCATCGGCCGCGACGCGACGACCCCGCCGCTGCGCCCGCTGGCCGACGGCGACGTCCGGTTCGCCGGCGATCCGATCGCGATCGTCATAGCGCGGTCCCGCTACCTGGCCGAGGACGCGGCCGAGGCGGTCGACCTGGACCTCGAGCCGCTGCCGCCGGTGCTGGACAGCCAGACGGGGCTGCGCACCGGGATACTCGTGCATCCCGAGACCGGGTCCAACGTCGCCGCGCAGATCTCCGCCCCGGCCGACGACGAGCAGGTGTTCGGCGGCGCCGCGCACGTCGTCACCGAGACGATCGGGCAGCACCGCTACGTCGCGGTGCCGATGGAGGGCCGCGGGCTCGTGGCGAGCTGGGAGCCCGGGCGCGGCGAGCTGACCATCTGGGCCGCGACCCAGGCACCGCACGAGATGCGGTCCTACTGCGCCCGGATGCTCGGCCTGGCCGAGCACCGGGTCCGGGTGGTGATGGGCGACGTCGGCGGCGGCTTCGGCCAGAAGATGTTCGTCACCCGCGAGGAGATGGCCGTCGTGCTGGCCAGCTACCTGCTGGGTCGCCCGGTGCGGTGGATCGAGGACCGGGCCGAGAACCTGCTGGCGGGCGGGCACGCCCGCGAAGAGCAGGCCACGATCTCGGTGGCCACCGACGCCGGCGGGCACCTGCTCGCCGCGCGCGTTCAGCACGTGGAGAACGTCGGCTCCTACAGCGTGCCGGGCACCGGCAGCGTCGGCGGCGGGGTCGCCGCGTTCTTTCCCGGTCCCTACCGGCTGCCCATGCTCTCGTTCACCAACCAGGCGGTCTACACGAACACCTGCGGCAGGTGCGCGTACCGCGGGCCGTGGCTGTTCGAGACCGTGGCCAGGGAGCAGATGATGGACGTCGTGGCGCGCGCGATCGGGATGGATCCGCTGAGCCTGCGCCGCGCGAACGTGGTCACCGACGAGGACCTGCCGTACGTCAGCGCGACGGGGGTGCGCTACGAGCGGATCAGCCCGGCCAAGACGCTCGACCAGGCGGCCGAGCTGATCGGCTACGACGACTTCAGGCGCGAGCAGGCGGCGGCCCGCGCCGACGGCCGCTATCTCGGCATCGGCATGAGCCTGTACGTCGAGCCGATCCAGACCCGCGGCCCGCTCGGCAGCGAGGGCGCCATCCTGCGCATCGATCCCACCGGCGAGATCACGCTGATCATGGGGACGGCCAGCCACGGGCAGAGCGTGGAAACCACGATGGCCCAGGTCGTCGCCGACGTGCTCGGCTGTTCGCCCGACTCGATTGCGTTCATCCAGGGCGACACGGCGGTGGCCCCCTGGGGGCCGGGCACCGGCGGCAGCAAGAGCGCCGTGATCGCGGCGGGCGCGGCGCAGCTCGTAGCGGAGCGGATGCGGGAGAAGATGCTGCGGGTGGCGGCGCACGTGCTGGAGGCCTCGGTGAGCGACCTGGAACTGTCCGGCGGCGGCCGGGTCCAGGTCCGGGGTGACCCGGAGGCGGGGGTGTCGTTCGGGGAGGTGGCCGAGGCGGCGTACCTGAACCCGGCCGCGCTGCCCGACGACATCGAGCCCGGCCTGCTGGTCAGCGCCCGGTCGGTGGCCCCGCCGCTGGTGCTCGCGAACGCCTGCCACGCCTGCACCGTCGAGGTGGACGTGCGCACCGGCCAGGTCCGGATCCTGCGCTACGTGGTCAGCGAGGACTGCGGGCCGATGATCAACCCCATGGTGGTCGAGGGGCAGATCGCCGGCGGGGTCGCGCAGGGCATCGGCGGCGTGCTGTTCGAGCACATGGTCTACGACGCCGACGGCAACCCGCTGACCACCACGTTCATGGACTACCTGCTGCCGACCGCGGCTGAGATACCGGACGTCGAATACGGCCACGTGGTGACGCCGGCGGACACCCCGGGCGGGTTCAAGGGCGTCGGCGAGGGCGGGGCGATCGGCTCGCCGCCCGCCGTCGTCAACGCGGTGGCCGACGCGCTGGCGCCGCTGGGCGCCCGCATCACCGGGACGCCGCTCGGACCGGCGCAGGTGCTGGCCGCGCTGGCCTCGGCGGGGGCGCTGCCCTAGGTTCGGCGCCGCCCGCCGGTGTTCCTAGCCGGCGTCGCGCGGGTCGCCGGGGATGACGCTCGTGGTGAACCGGAACGGCGCGCCGAACGTGGTGTCCGGATCGGCGATCAGGGTGGTGGCGTCGCGATCGAGGATCCGCACCCCCTTGGCGGTCAGGTGCTGCTCCGCCCGGTCCAGGTCCGCGACGCCGAACGCGACCGAGTGCATGATGTCGCCGTTCTTCTGCAGCTCGCGTCCGGCCAGGCTGCCTTCCTCGAGCGGCTGGGCCAGCTCGACGATCGTGTGGTCGCCCACGGCCACGTATGCGTTCTTGGTCATGGTCAGCGCCGAGCTGTCCTCCAGCAGCACCGTGCCGCCCAGCGCGTCGGCGTAGACGCGCTTGCCCTTGTCCAGGTCGCTGACCACGATCGTGATGTAGGCCAGCCGGCGCAGCCCGAGCGGGTGCTCGCGCGCCCACCGGCCGGAGTCGTAGCCGGGCTGGAAGCGCGGATCCGCGACCGCGTTCCGCGGGCCCTGCATGAGCTCCAGCGCCCCGCAGGAGTCCTTCGGATGGGTGAAGATCGCCTCATCGGGGCTGGGCTCCCGGGCCGAGTCGCTGCCGCCGCCGTTGAAGAAGAACCGTATGTTCCGGTCCTTGAGGTCCCGGTACAGGGCCAGGGTGTCGTCGACGTACCAGGCGATCGAGTGCCAGTGGCGGCCGAACTTGTTGTAGAACCGGCCGACCGGCAGCTTGTCCCAGCCGTCGACGAACATCGACGGTGACATCGGCTCGAAGGTGACATCGGCGATGGTGATCAGGGACGCGTCCCGCAGCTCGACGCTCCAGGTCGGGAACGCGCTGCCGGGGCGGCTGCTGCGATTGCCCTTGGTGAACTCGACCGCGCCGAAGACCTCTGCGTACCAGTCGTTGAGCGGCCAGAAGTCGTCGGACATGTGGATCAGGTGGAAAATGGGGCCGATCTTGAACGTCATCGTGCTGCTCCCTCTGATAGCTACCGCATCTTCCACTCGGGCTTGCGCTTCTCCGCGAAGGCCTTGGGGCCCTCGAGCGCGTCCTGCGTCCGCCCGAGCGTGTAGGCGAACATCTCCGCGAACTTCCAGTGATGATCGACCGTCATGTCGCGGCCGTCCTTGACGATGCGCTTGAGGAACTGCACGGCCAGCGGCGAGTTCTCACCGATCTTGTCGGCCATCTGGTCCGCGGCGGCCTCGAGCGCGGCCCGGTCCTCGTAGATCCCCTGGATCAGGCCGATCTGGTAGGCGCGCTCGGCATCGATCGGATCGCCGACCAGCTCGATGCGCATCGCCTCGCCGAGCGGGATCATCCGCGACAGGTGCACGAACGCCGGCCCGGATAGCAGGTTGCGCTTCGGCTCCGGCATGGCGAAGCTCGACTGCCGGGTAGCAAGGCGGATGTCGCAGTACAGCGCGATCTCCATGCCGCCCGCCATGCAGTAGCCGTCGACGGCGGCGATGACCGGCTTGGTGCACATGTTGACGTCGTCGAATCCCGGCATGAAGCCGCCCCTGGCCACCTCGGGCCGCGCGGTCATCGGCCGGGGCGCGGCCTGCCCGCCGTCGCCGTCCCGCGCCGCTTCCATCCGGGCGGCCATGTCCTTCAGATCGGCGCCCGCCGAGAACGCCCGGCCGCCCGCGCCGCCGAGGATGACGACGAACACGTTCTCGTCCCGTTCGGCCTCGCCGAACGCCTCCCGCAGCGCTCCCAGGAGCTCCATGCTCAGCGCGTTCATCCGGTGGGGACGGTTCATCGTGATGTAGGCCTTGCGGTCCCGAACCTCGTAGATCAGCACATCCGTGGTCTGCACAGCTGTCTCTCCCCTGCGGCTACTGCAGCAATTGCTACAAGTTTTGTAGCATTCGTTGCATGGGCGCGCAAGACGATTCAGCAGTAAACGGAACGATCCAGGCGATCTTGGAGGCTGGCTCGCTCTGCCTGGCCCGGCTCGGCCAGGACAGGACCAGCATCCAGGTCATCGCCGACGCCGCCGGGCTCAACAGGACCACGGTCTACCGGCACTTCAGCGACCGGAGCCAGCTGCTGCGGGCGATCAACTCCTACGAGCGCGGCAAGCAGCACGCCGCGCTGGCCGAACGCATTCCCGACGACGCCGGCCTGGAGGACGCGCTTGCCGCCGTCGCCGAGGTGATCGCCTCCACCGCGCTCGCCTTCAACGTCCCCCAGCACCTGCGCCGGCGCGACCGCGGCCTGGCCCAGTACTACGGCCTGTCCAGCCACGACCGCCATGAGTGGCTCAGCGACCTGGTCCGCCCCTACATCGCCCGGGCTCGCCGGGCCGGGGAGCTGAGCCAGAGCCTCACCGAGGGCCAGGCGGTCGAGTGGGCGGCACTCGTGCTGATGCTCATCGAGACCCTGCCCGACTCCGCCAGCCTGGACATCGTCGACCCGCGCGCGGTGGGCCGCACCTTCGCGCGCCGGATCTGCCAGGGAATAGCCGCGCCGTGACGTGTCAGCTCCCGTTCCGTTCGGGCGGGTTCAGAACCCGACGGGCCAGGTGCGCAGGATCCGGCCGGGTCGGCTTACCGGGGACGCGCCCAGCACGGCGCGCAGGTGGGCGGCCAGGGCACGGCGGGTGTCGGCCGGGCCGACCACGCCGTCGGCGGCCCAGTGGTGCTCGCCGGTGCCCGACGAGCCGCTCTCGTCGAAGCCCGCGCGGGCGCCCGGCCAGGCGATCACCAGGTCGGTGGCGATCCGGGCCGGGCCGGTGACGAGCAGGCCAGGGCCGAACGCCCGCCTGGTGATCACCCAGCACTTGGGCACCTCGGCCAGCTGCACCGCCTGGGCGAGCATCATGGCGCGGGAGATGGCCGGCCCCTGCTCGGCCCGCGGTCCCGGTGAGTCCACGGCGAACACCAGCGGCAGCCCGAACGCGTCGCAGGTGCAGATCAGCCGGGTGGCCTTGAGGCAGGCATCTGCCGAGTAATGGCCGTCGTCGACGGACGGGTCGCTGGCCAGCACGCCGACCGGGATGCCGTCCAGCCGGGCCAGCCCGGTGACCAGGCTGGGCGCGAAGTCGCGCCGCAGCTCGAAGAACGAGCCGGCGTCGCACAGGCCGTCGATCAGCTGCCTGGCCGGGTATTCCTGGCCGCCGTCGAGCTCCCGGCCTGCCTTCGATCCCGGGCGATGTAGGGGCAGCGCGTCCCCCGCGGCAGGCGGCAGGAAGGACAGGAACCCGCGGATCGCGGCGTACACGTCGTCCAGCGTCTCGGCGATCGTGTCGGCCTGGCCGTTGCGCCGGTGCACGTCGGTGCCGCCGAGCTCCTCCATCGTGACCTGCTCGCTGGTGCCGATGGCCAGCACCCGCGGCCCGGTCAGGGCCATGCAGGCGCCCTTGAGCTGCACCACGTAGTCGGACATGCCGGTGAAGAAGCTGGAGTCCCCGAACGAATGGTGGACGATCGCCGACACCACGGGCACGTCGCGGCTCCTGGCTGCCATCTCGGCCAGCATCGGCCCGCCGCTCATCCCCCAGACGGTGTCCAGGACCCCGAGGTTCCGCCGTCCGCCCCTGGCGAGCCCGCCGGTGCCCGAGGAGATGGCGACGTACGGGTGGCGGCGGTTCAGCGCCCGCATGACGATGTGCCCGGACAGCCCGACGGTGACGGGCCGCCCCTCGATCGTGGCCTCGCCGCCGTCGACCTCGCCGGACTGGTCCATGACCTGCTCCCTCGCATCGCTGTAATGCTGCGCGGGGACGAAGGAGCCGGGATCGACGAGGCGCTCGATGTGCTCGCGGAGCGTCGGGCGGGCGGGCTTCGCCGGTGTCGTCATGTGATCCTTCAATACCAGCGGGGCCAGCTGGCCAGCGGGCTCGGGGCGGTCCGCGGCGGCCGCGAGGCCAGCGACGCGCGCAGGTAGCCCGCCACCACGCCGCGGGTCTCGCCCGGCTCGATGATCTCGTCGATGGTCAGGTTGGTGGCCACGCCGTAGGGCTCGAAGCCGACCCCGAGCTCGGCGGCCTTGGCGGCGAGGAACGCCGCGCGTTCCTCCTCGGGCAGCCGCTTGATCTGCGGTTCGAACAGCACGTTGGCCGCCACCGGCGGGTCCATGAACCCGATCTCGGCTCCCGGCCAGGCCAGCGAGAGGTCGACCGCCCGGTTTCCGTCCAGGATCACGAAGGCCAGGCCGAACGCCTTGCGGATGACCACGCTGACCGCGGGCACGGTGATCAGCGACAGGGCCTGGAGCAGGGTCATCACCCGGACGATGGCCCGGTCGCGTTCGGCCTGCGCGCTGACAAGGAAGCCGGGCGTGTCCTGCAGCACGAGCAGCGGGATGCCGAACGCGTCGCACATGCAGACGAAGCTGACCGCCTTGAGGCAGCATTCGGGGGTCAGGCCGCCGGCCATCCGCATCGGCGCGTTGGCGAGCACGCCGACCGGGATGCCCGCCAGCCGCCCGAACCCGGTGACGACGTTGCGCGCATAGGACGGCTTGAGCTCGAAGAAGCTGCCGTCGTCGCAGATCCGGCGGATGACGGCCGTGATGTCGTAGGCCCGGCTGCGGCGGGCGGGGACGAGCTGGGCGATCGTGTCGTCGTAGCCGAGCGGGCCGCCGGCGTCGGTGACGGGAAGCGGGCCGCCGGCGTAGGACGGGAGGTAGGACAGGAACCGCCTGGTGACCGCGTACGCCTCGTCCGGCGAGCCCACGACCGCGTCGACCTCGCCGCTGGCCACCGCGGGCGGCAGCGCGCCCGGTCCGGCCGAGCCGTTAGAGCTCACCTCGGCGGGGCGGGCCAGGGACAGCCGGGTGCCCTCAAGCTGGACCAGGAAGTCGCACAGTCCGGCGGAGAACGACGAGGCGCCGGACGTGTCGCCCAGCACCATCGAGACCACCGGGATCGCCCGCTGCCGCTCGAGCAGGTACGGGAAGGCGGGCTCGGCCCCGAACGTCGTGGCGCTCGCGGTGCCGGTCTTCCCCGGCCGGGTTCCCAGGTCGGGGGCGGCGTCGCCGTGCAGGATCTCGATGTAGGGACGGCGCTGCTGCAGGGCCATCTGGTACAGCCTGGCGGCCTTCCCGGTGCTCCGGCTGGCCGGCGCGGTCACGCTGTCGTCGTCCACCGCCACGGTGACCGGCCGCCCGTCGAGGGTGGCGTGCCCGCCGATGATCCCGCCGCCGTAGGGGCCTGGGGTAGGTGCCGTTACCTTCTCCACGAACGTGGCGAAGGTCCCTATTTCACCGAACGAGCCGTGGTCGGTGAACTCCGCAATGTGCTCGCGCGCGGTGCGGCGGCCGGCCGCGTGGATCGCCGCCACCGCGTCCGGGCCGCCCATCTGGGTGGTGACCTGCTCCCGCAGCCCGCGGAGCCGCTGCACCGTCCTGATCTCTTCCGATACCTCTTCCTGGCCGGCGCCGTCGGTGAGCGGTGTCGTCATGGGCTCCCTCCTGGTAAACGGCACATTAGTTCGGCACGAGTGTACGTGTCAATACTTGTACATTTATCAATCTTTATGTCACTATCGAGTCAAGCTGGGGCGCCGTGTGGCCCGCCGCAGGGCTGGGCCACACGGCGGGGCAGGATTCACGCCGACAGGGATATGGCACTTAGATGATCGACTACGAAGTGATCGACGGCATCGCCTACATCAGGCTGAACCGGCCAGAGAAGCTCAACGCCTTCACCAACAGCGGCCTGGTCGAGTACGTGGCGGCCCTGGACCGCCTCGACAGGGACGACGACGCGCAGGTCGGCATCGTGACCGGGGCGGGCCGGGCCTTCTCGAGCGGATCGGACATCGACGAGCGGCTGCTCGCCATCGCCGACGAGGGAGTCGACAGCCGGACCCTGCCGAGCGAGACCCAGGCGGTGCTGCGCTGCGAGAACTACAAGCCGCTGATCGCGGCGGTGCACGGGTACGCGATCGGCCACGCGCTGGGCACGGCCCTGCTCTGCGAGCTCGTGGTCGCCGCGCAGGACGCGCGGTTCCAGGTGACCGAGACGAGCTACGGCGTGCCCACGGCCACCTTCTGGGCTCACATCGCGACCGCCACCGGGGCGGCGTTCGCCAACGACGTGGTGCTGACCGGCCGGTTCTTCACCGCCGAGGAGGCGTTCCTGGCGGGCCTGATCACCAAGGTCGCCGCGACCGGTCGCCATCTCGACGAGGCCACGGCGCTGGCCAGGCAGATAATGGCGCATCCGCAGGCGGCGCTGCGGGAGACGGTCAGGTACCGGCGCAGCGTGCTGGCCGAACGGCTGCAGAATGCCACTATCGTGGCTGGAAACTTCAAGTGGAACCTGACCGACGGGTTCAAGGACGCCATCCGGGCCAAGGCACACAGGTAGCCGGGGTGGCGCCCTCCATGCCGAGGTGAGCGGGGCGTTATGGTGGCGGGTTCGGCCGCGGACGACAGGGTCGCCCTCGCGGCCAGGGTGGCCGGGTTCGAGCGCGTCCCGATCTCGCGGACCGGGCTGCGCCGCGCGTCGGTGGCGGTCTGCGTGCTGCTGCAGGGCGACGTGCCGTGCCTGCTGATCACGAGACGGGCGGCGGGCCTGCGCAGGCACGCCGGGCA
Organism: Streptosporangiaceae bacterium; assembly: GCA_030040475.1. The sequence continues at coordinate 1,091 of JASHTQ010000082.1, read as the reverse complement.
GTGGGCGCTGCCCGGGGGCAGCCGCGAGCCCGGCGAATCCGTCCAGGACACGGCGCTGCGGGAACTGCGCGAGGAAACGGGCGTGGTGGTCGAGGCGGGCGATGTCCTCGGCGTCCTCGACGACTACGCGACCCGGTCCGGCTTCCTCATCACGCCCGTCGTGGTGTGGGGCGGGCCGGTCGGCACCCTGACGAAGCAGGCGTCGGAGGTGGCGCGCATCCACGTGATCCCGCTTGCCGACTTCGACCGCCCGCCGAGCCTGCTGCGCATCCCGGAATCCCCCGCGCTCGTCCTGCGGCTGGCGCTGCTCGGCGGGTACGTGTACGCGCCGACCGCCGCCATCATCCATCAGTTCTGCCAGCTGGCCCTGCACGGCCTGACCACCCGGGTGGCCCACTTCGAGCAGCCCGTGTTCGCCTGGCGATAGCGGCCCGCCGGTCGGGGAGCGGTCGCGCTTGACGAGATATCGCGGGGGACGGTCACCCGCGCCACTCCAGCCCCTGGCGGATCGCGGACGGGCTAGCCGATTGGGGTGCGTGGGTCACAACCCCCGTCTATCGGGGCCTGGGGGACACGCACCCCATCTCTTCGCCATCTCTTCGCCGGCCCGGAGCGACGGGCTCGCGACGCAAGCGCCCGGTGGGACAGGAGAGCACGGGCAGCGGCGTCTCGGGTAGCAGGGTCATCCGACACGGCGACGCGCCGGACCCTGATCACGGCGTACCGCCAGGGATCCCGAGATCAGGATGCAAAACTCTCGGTGAGTGCCTCCCGGCTCAGGAGCTAGTGGGACGTCCCGCCAGGCGGATTCTGGGTTGGCCCGCTCGGCGGACTTTGTCCCAGGGCTTGCGCGGTATTCGATATGGATTTGATTCCGAAGTAAGCCGTGGTCATTGTGCCGATAGCTGTAAAGGCGCTGGTCAGGATGGCAACGAACTGTGCACTCTGGGCACCGCTTGACGCAATGTGCAGCAGGCCCAATATCGCGGCAATCGCGATGGCGGTATCGCCCGCCACGACCGCCAGCAGGCCAGTTATCGACCGGGTCTTATCCACGGAGTCGCTCACCGCTCCGGCGGCCGCGCCGGCGC
>JASHTQ010000081.1 GCA_030040475.1 Streptosporangiaceae bacterium | reverse complement strand
GGGGGCCGCCCCCACGAGATTCCGCTGGGGGGCCGCCCCCACGAGATGCAGCACCCGGACGGGTCTGCCAGACTGTGAGCCTGATGGAATACGTGATCCTGATCATCGTCATCGCCGTCCTGGCGGTCGGCATCGGCGGGTGGCTGCTGTTCCTGCGGCCGCGCCGCGGGCGGGTCTCCGCGCCGCCTTCTGCCCAGGCCCCGGCGCCGCCCGCGCCGCCTGCTGGCGGCGGCGAGCAGGCCGCCGAGGACGCGGCGCCAGAGAAACCGCAGGCCACGGCCGCCATTATCGAGGTGGAGCGGCCGCCGCCCTCGGCCGGGCGGATGGTGCGGCTGCGGGCCAGGCTGGTGCGCTCGCAGAGCTCGGTGGGCAGCGCGCTGCTGAACCTGCTGTCCAGGGACCGGCTCGACGACGAGACCTGGGACGAGATGGAAGAGGTGCTGATCACCGCCGACGTCGGCGTGGCGCCCGCCAGGGTGATGGTCGATGACCTGCGCACCAAGGTGCGGGTGCTCGGCGTGCGCGGTCCCGCGGAGGTCCGCGAGCTGCTCCGCACCGAGCTGCTCACCCAGCTCGGCGACGAGGACAGGTCGCTGCACGTCACGCCGCACGGCGGCCTGCCCGCGGTGGTGCTGATGGTCGGGGTGAACGGCACCGGCAAGACGACCACCTGCGGCAAACTCGCCAGGGCGCTGATCGGAGACGGCGAGACGGTGCTGCTCGGCGCGGCCGACACCTTCCGCGCCGCGGCCGCCGACCAGCTGCAGACCTGGGGCGAGCGGGTCGGCGCCAAGACGGTGCGGGCCGACCGGGAGGGCGCCGATCCGGCCAGCGTGGCCTTCGAGGCGGTGAGCGAGGGCATCGAGTCGGGCGTCGACGCGGTGATCATCGACACCGCCGGGCGGCTGCACACCAAGGTCGGGCTGATGGACGAGCTCGGCAAGGTCAAGCGCGTGGTGGAGAAGAAGGCCACGGTGGACGAGGTGCTGCTCGTGCTCGACGCCACGACCGGGCAGAACGGCCTGCGCCAGGCGCGGGTCTTCGCCGAGGTGGTGGACGTCACCGGGATCGTGCTGACCAAGCTCGACGGGACCGCCAAGGGCGGCATCGTCATCGCGGTCCAGCGCGAGCTCGGCGTCCCGGTCAAGCTCGTCGGCCTGGGCGAGGGACCCGACGACCTGGCCCCGTTCGACCCCGCCGCGTTCGTGGACGCCATCCTCGGCTGACCTGTCGCCCGCCGGCAGTGCCCGACAGGCGGGGCCGCCGCCCGGCGCGGGCTGGCTCCGGGCGGCGGCCTGCCTCGCCGACCCAGGGCGGGGTCTGCGAGGATCCGGCCGGGCGGCTGCGAGATCCCGCCCGGCCGGAGCTTTTACCGAACCTAGGAGTTGAAGTACCAGAACTCCGGCGTCGCGTAGTACTGGGTCAGGTTCTCCCACATCTGCGGCATCGTGGCCGACAGGCTGGTCTTCCAGGCCCAGATCAGGTCCGGGTTCGGCTGGAACTGGACCGGCTGGTTCGCGGTGAGGAACGACGCCTCGTTCTTGACCGCCGCCGGGTTGCCGCCGGAGATGGAGGCGTTGATCAGGGCATCGGCTGTCGGGTTGCTGTAGTCGCCGACCTGCTCGGTTCCGCCGGTGTTGAACAGGCCGAACGTGGTCGCGTACGGCACGTCGGTCTCGCCGCCGAAGTCCTCCATCGCCCACTTGTTCTCGTTGGAGGGAGCGGCCGAGTCGAGGTAGTTCTGGATCATGTAGTTGAAGTTGCTGCTCTGCAGCGTGATCTCGATGCCCGCCTGCTTGGCCTTGGACACGAAGTCTTCGGCCTGGTCGCCGATCAGCGACGGAGACGTGCTGTAGATGTAGTTCCAGGCCAGCTTCGTGCCGGCCGGGATGCCCGCGCCGCACTCGCCGGCGCCGGTGCCCGCCTTCGAGCACACGTCCGTGCCGCCTGGGGTGACCGTCCAGCCGTGGCTCTTCAGGATGCTGATCGCGGTCGAGATGCTGAACGGGTACGGGTCGGTCGCCGCGTCAGCAGGCAGGTACGGGCTCTGCGGGTAGGCCGGGATCGGCCCGTAAGCAGGCGCGCCCGCGCTGTCCATGAACGCGCTGATCCAGCCCTGCTGGTCCTCCAGGTGCGCAAGCGCCTGGCGGATGTACAGCTGGTTGATGATGTTGTCGAAGTCGCCCGTGGCGTCCTTGAAGTTGTAGTTGGCGAATTCCATGCCGTAGTCTGCTTCGCCGAAGTAGTCGTAGCCGACGCTCTGGATCTGCTTCAGCTGCGGGACGGCATCCTGCGGCACGTAGCCGACGTCGATGCTGCCGGCCCTGATCGCGTTGACCTCTGCGGCGTTCGAGGTGAACGGGACGCCCTGGAAGCTCGACATCGGGGTCACGTGCGGGCCGCCGTAGGCGGTGTTCGGCACCATGGTGAACGCGCCGTTGGCCGGGGTGTAGGCCGACAGCTTGTACGGCCCGTCCACGGTCTGCCACAGCGGGTTGGTCGCGTAGGTGCTCAGCGACTTGGACTGTGAATTCAGGTAGTTGAAGATCTTCGCCATCACCGCGGGGGTCCAGCCGGACGGCGGGATGACCGCGCCGGTCGCCGACTCCTTCGCCCACTCCGCGCTGGGCAGCGGGATGATCGGGCCCTGGCCGAGCAGGTCGTCGGTGAACCAGGTCGGGTTGACCGCCGACTTGAGGTTCATGACCAGCGTGGTGGAGTTCGGCTCG
>JASHTQ010000646.1 GCA_030040475.1 Streptosporangiaceae bacterium | reverse complement strand
AGCAAGACCCTACGCCGCAGCCGCCGGCCGCCCCGCAGCCCGGCGCGCCCGGCGCGCCCGGCGGACCCCGGCGCCGCAAGCCCCCGCGCCGCGTCGAGGTGGTCTCCGTCTCCCGGATCAGGCCCAGGCTGGTCTCGGTGTGGGTCACCGGCGAGGCGCTGGACGGCTTCGCCATCACCGCGCCGACCTCGCACGTCAAGGTCTACCTGCCCGCCGCAGGCCAGCAGGCCCCGACCCTGCCCGCGGACGGCCCGGACGGCCCGGTCTGGCCCGACGACGCCCCCCGCCCGTTCGTGCGCACCTACACCCCGCGCCGCTTCGACGCGGAAGCCCGCGCGCTCGAGGTGCAGTTCGTGCTGCACGGCGAGGGCCCGGCCTCGGACTGGGCGGAGCGCGCGGCGCCCGGCGACCAGATCGCCGTGGCGGGCCCCGGCGGCCGGTTCTCCCTCGACCCGTCGATCGAGCGCTGGTGGATCGCCGGCGACGAGAGCGCGATCCCCGCGGTGGGCACGCTGCTCGAGGCGCTGCCGCCGTCCGCGTCCGCCGAGGTCCACCTCGAGGTCACCGACTCCGACGACGAGATCGAGCTGACCAGCCCGGCCAAGCTCGACGTCACCTGGCACCACCGCCGCGCCGCCGACGCCTGGGGCGTCGAGCTCGAGCAGGCCGCCCGCGACGCCGACGTCGCCGACGGCACCCAGCTCTGGCTGGCCTGCGAGGCCACCACCGTGCGCGACCTGCGCCGCTACTTCCTCGTGGACCGCGAGCACCCGCGCGACGCCATCGTCACCCGCGGCTACTGGCGCCGCGGCTTCGCCAACCACCCCGACCACGACTACGGCGACGACGAGCTAGAGGCCCGCTGACCGCCGTCCGTCAAACCTTTATCCAGAACGATCGGTGGTGCGCGGCCCCCGAACGCCGCCCGCGCCGGTTGGCGAAGGTAATGGGTGCCACACCGCATACCGATGTCGGTATGCGGTGCCACACCCATTACCTCTGCGCGGCGGCGGCTTACAGGTTGAAGGCCGAGACCATGCTCGGGTAGTTGTTCGCCAGGCCGAGCTTGGACAGGTGGAGCAGCTGCTCGGCGGTGCCCAGCAGCGAGTAGTGGTTGAACAGCGTGCCGTTCCTGGCGCCGACCTTGACGCTCGGGCTGATGATGAAGGTCGGCAGGTGGCAGCTGGTGTCCGAGGTGTTGGTCGCGCAGTTCTCGCCGTTGGCGTAGCTGCCCACGTCGCTGCCCTCGTCGAAGGTGATGAAGATGACCGTCGAGCCGTTCTTGTACTCGGCGCTGTTGAGGATCGTCGGCAGGTTCTTCGACATCCAGCTGTTGCCGTCGGCGACGGTCCCGTTGTGCATGTCGTCGATCAGGTTCGGCGTGATGAACGAGAACGCGGGCAGCGCGCCCCGCGCCAGGTCGCTGGCCAGGTGCGTGTAGGGCACGTCGTTGCTTGAGCAGGAGCTCAGCGTCGTGTAGTACGCGGCCGGATTGTGCCTGACCGCGTAGTTGCCCGAATTGGACCTGTCGCAGTTCGACGGCATCGTCTCCTCATACGACTTCCACGTCTCGCCCTGGCTGAAGATGCTCTTCACCGACGTGTCGCAGCTGCTGCTCGGAGCGCAGTCCGGGATGAACTTGCGCAGCGAGGAAAGCGCGAGGCCGGAGGTGACGCCGATGTAGTTCGCCAGGCTGGGGTGGGTGATGTTGTGGTAGTTGGTGGCGATCCCGCAGTCCTTGGCCAGCGTGTTGAAGTACGGCGCCGCCGACGACCCGAGGATCGCGCCGTAGCTGTGGTTCTCCAGGAAGATGAAGATCACGTGCTTGATCGCGGCTGGCTTGGACTCCGTCCCGCACGGGTGGCTAGCCGACGGCGTGGTGGCCGGCACCGCCGCCGCCGAACCGCCCAGCACCGTAGCCCCGGCCGCCTGGCCGAAGAACCCCGCCGATGCCAGCAAGCCGGCGCTGAGCAGCGCCGTCAACCCCATCTTGGTCCTCATTGACCGTTCCCCTCTCGAACCGTAGGCCTCGATTGCGAGCGCAATATATCGGGACCAATCGTTCATCGTGAAGACCGCCGCGCGTGTCGCCCGGGTGAACCTGCCGGGGAGCTGCCCGACCGCCGGCTTGGAAAGCTGTGCGTCCGCACCGAAACCCATCAGTACGTGTGCGCAGATTTAGGGACAACGGTCGCGAGCATGACAGCTCGGCCTGACGAAAGGAGCACCGCATGCGAATATCGACCAGGGTGACGCAGCGCGCGACGTCCGTCCGGCAATGGCAGAGCACCCGGATGGTCGGCGTGGCGAAGACCAAGGCACAGGCCTGCATCGAGGTGCGCACTGCGCACGGGTTCAGCCGCCCCGTCTGCACGCCATTTTTCGGGCACTAGGAACCACGGTTCGTTCTGAATAAATAAAGGACGGGGCCCGGCGGCAAGACCCGCCGGGCCCCGCGGGCCGCCGCCGGCATCCGGGGGTGGCAAAGGCAGCCAGCGGGCGCGAAGATGGCGGTGATGGCATCCGACGACGCGGCCGAGCGGGCACGGCAGCGCGATCTTGTCCGCCGCGGCTACGACGCGATCTCGCTGGCCTACCGCAGCGACGACGGCACCGCCGCCCGCACCTCCGCCGAGGACGTCAGCCGTTACGTCGGCTGGACGGCAGAACTGGCCGGCCTGCTTCGTCCCGGCGCCCTGGTCGTGGACCTGGGCTGCGGGGCGGGGGTGCCGGCCACCCGCGAGCTGGCCGGCCGCGGGCTGACCGTGCTCGGCGTCGATTTCTCCGCGGTCCAGCTCCGCCGGGCGCAGCGCCTCGTCCCCGCCGCCCGGTTCGTCCAGGCCGACATGACCGCATTGCGGCTGAGGCCGGCCAGCGCGGACGCCGTGGCGGCCTTCTACTCGCTGATCCATGTTCCGCTCACCGACCAGCAGGCGCTGTTCCCGCGCATCCGCCGCTGGCTCCGCCCCGGCGGGTACTTCCTGGCCATCGTCGGAGCCATGCGGTGGACCGGGACCGAGCCCTACCTCGGCGCCGACATGTTCTGGGACCACGCCGCCACCGCGACCTACCTGAGCTGGCTGCGGGCGGCGCGGCTGATGCCCGTCTGGCACCGCTACGTCCCGGACGGAGACAGCGGCCACACGCTGGTACTTGCCAAAGCAACATAACGACACTGATCTGGTTGACGTCCGCGTTCTGGTTCTTCTCCACCTTCGGAGTCCACCGTTGAGACCGTTGCGGCCGCCGACACCGCCGACACCGCCGAGGAGCAGGTCATCCAGGCCTGACGCGCGGGCGCGAGCGCGCCACGATCGCCGAATGCCCGCGTTTTGTCGGTGGCCTCCCGTACCGTAACGAACCGTGGACGACGATGACGTCAGCCGGTCGGCGGCCTCCGATCTCGACCGGCTGACCGCCTACACCTACCTGACCGTCCCCGACAGGCGGACGTACCTGGCGGTCATGCGGGTCTTCACCGGCACGCTGCTCGCCGACCTCTCGGCGCACGACGTCGCCGAGCGGCTGCCGGGCAGCCCGCCGCCCGACACCGTGGCTGCCAAGCTGGACAACCTCAAGACCTGGGGAAACCTGCTGCCAAGCTCGCGTCCGGTGAAGGCGGCCAGCATCCGCGAATATCATCGCGTCCGGTCCCGCTACCAGCTTTCCCCGCTCGGCGAGCGGATCCAGCGCCAGGCCGACGAGGTCCTGGCCACCGCCGACGCCGCCCGCGAGGTGAGCCGCGAGATGCTCGGCCTGGTCGCGAAGGGCCTCGACGAGCTCTACCAGAAGACGCAGGCGCCGGGCGGCGCCGAGCCCGGCGAGTCCCTGGAGCGCATCTCCACGCTGTTCGCGCAGTTCGGCCAGTTCGCCGACTCGGTACGCGACTTCTACGCGTTCCTCGGCCAGGTGATATTCCGCTACGACCTCGACTCGGCCGAATTCGCCGGCTTCAAGGAACTGCTGCTCGACTACGCCGAGACGATCACCGACGACGTCGCGTTCTTCGCCCCGCAGATCGAGCAGAGCCTGACCGGCCTGTGGCCGCTGCTGCCGGAGATCCTGCGCAGGATCGACGAAACCGACACGGGCCTGGCGGCGCTCAGGCGCGCCGAGATCGAGATCCAGCGCAGCAGGGGACGCGACGTCGAGGACTGGGCGAGCCTGCACGCGTGGTTTTTCGACGACTCCGGCGAGGGCAGCCAGGTCAGCCAGCTCAGGGATGCCACGCTGCGGGCGCTGCAGGCCCTGCTGGCCAACGCCAAGCGGATGATCCGCTCCTCCACCGGCGAGCTTTCCAGGCGCAAGGACCTGCTCAGGCTCGCGCGCTGGTTCGACGGCTGCGACGACGCCACCGCCCACGACCTGTTCGCCGCGGCCTTCGGCCTGTACGGCGCGCGCCACCTCGGCGTCGTCTGCGAGGTCGGCGACGACGTGCCCGCCACCACGAGCTGGTGGGACGGCCCGGTCGCGCCGGTTCCCGTCGCGCTGCGCGAGCGCGGCTCACGGACCCCGCGCGGCCGGGCGGCAACCGCCGAGGACTACGCCGCGCAGGCCGAACGCCTCCGCGCCGACGCGGCGCAGTCGGCGCGGCGCCAGCGGGCGGCCGCGGCCGAGCTGCGGGCGGCGTCGTCCCGCCTGGCGGACGTCCGCCTGTCACCCGCGGCGACGGACCTGCTCCTGGACCTGGTGGCCCGCGCCCTCGCGGCCGCCGCCCCGGCCTTCGCCGACGCCGAAGGCGCGGACGACGACCTCGGCGTGGGAGTCACCCTGACCCGGTCGCCGGGCGGCCGCACGGTCGTCCGCGGCGCCGACGGCGACTTCCTCCTCGACGGCCTGCGCCTGAGTATCGCCACCAGCACGACGCAGTACACCAGGGAGGCCGGGTGAGCGACTTCGCCGAGAGCCTGGCCGCCGAACGCCGGGCGGCGATCCGGCTCCTGCTCACCGAGCCGCTCGTGACCGCGGCGACCCACCCGGACGAGTTCCCCCTGGTCCGCAGGCATGCCGACGAGCTCGCGCGGCAGTTCGGCCAGCTGCTGGGCTACCGGCTCACCGTCGAGCCCGGCTTCGCCCGGCTGCACAAGGCGGGGCTCGGCCGCGACGCCGGCCGCAGGCTGGAACGCGGCTCCGGCGCCCCGTTCACCCCGCGCACGTACGCCTACCTCGCGCTGGCGCTCGCCGCCCTCGTCACGGCGCCCGAGCAGCTGCTGCTGTCCGAGGTGGTGGCGCGGACCCGGGCGGCCGCCGCGGAAGCCGAGATCGACCTCGGCGAGCCGAATCGCGTGACCGAACGCCGCGCGCTCGTCGCCGCGCTCAAGCAGCTCATGGCCTGGCGGGTGATCGCCGAGGACGAGGGCAGCGTCGACTCCTACGCCGGCGACGCCGAGGCGGACGCGCTGCTGACCATCGACCGCGAGATCGCCAGGCGCCTGGTCGGCGGCCCGCTGAGCCAGGCAACCGATGCCGCCGACCTGATCGAGAGGGCGGCAGAGCCGCAGCAGCAAGGCCCGCGGCACCGGGTGCGGCGCCTGCTTGTCGAGACGCCCGTCGTCTACACCGACGACCTGACCGAGGAAGAACTCGACTGGCTGCGCCGCAGCCAGCGCCGCGAGCAGCGGATCCTCGAGGACTTCACCGGCCTGACCGCGGAGATCCGGGCCGAGGGAGTCGCCCTCGTCGACGCCGAACAGGAGCTGACCGACACCCAGTTCCCCGGCACCGGCACGGTCGCCTGGGCCGCGCTGCTGCTTGTCGGCAGGCTCGCCGCCGAGCTGGCCCCCGCCGACGGCGGGGCCGGCGTCCCGATCCCGGCAGGCCGCGTCGAGGACGTGCTCGCCGGCTTGATAGCAGAGCACCGCGGCGCCTGGTCCGCCGAGCTCACCGCGGCGCCCGCCCTGCTCGCCGCCGCGGTCACCGACCTGCTGCGCCGGATGCGCCTGATCCGGCCGGCGCGCCCACCGCAGGACGGATGGCTGCTGAGCGCGGCGGCCGCCCGCTACGCACCGGAGGTCAGCACATGATCCCGCTGGCACGCCACCCGAGCAGGTTCCGGCTCGCCCGCGCCGGGATCCACCAGGTGTGGCAGTACGACGACGAGTTCTCCTTCGGCGACGGGCGGCTGCTGCTGCGCGGCAAGAACGGCGCGGGCAAGTCCAAGGCGCTGGAGATCCTGCTGCCGTTCCTGCTCGACGGCGACGTCCGCCGGCTGGACGCGGCCGGCGGCGGCAAGACGTCGCTGAAGTGGCTGATGCTCGACGGCTGGACGGCCGGCACCAACCGGCTCGGCTACCTGTGGGCCGAGTTCACCCGGGTCGACGACGAGGGCCGGCCGCACCGGCTCACGCTGGGCGCCGCGATCAAGGCGTCCGCCTCGACCGGCGAGGCACGGCCCGCGTTCTTCGTCACGACGCTGGAGGTCGGCGAGGAGTTCCCGCTGCACGACCCGGCCCGCCGCCCGTCCGCCGAACAGGCGCGCGACCTCGTCGGCCACGACAACTGGTACGAGCGCGCGCCCGACTACAAGGCCCGGGTCGCCCGCGACCTGTTCGGCCTCACCGACCTCGCCCGCTACCGCAACCTCGTCCACCTGCTGTACGGTCTGCGCCGCCCGACGATCGGCGACCGGATCGAGTCCGGCGAGCTCGTCAAGGTGCTCAGCGACGCCCTCCCGCCGCTGGATGAGGAGGTCATCGACAAGGTCGCGCGCAACCTCGACGACCTCGACTCGGTCCGCGAGGAGCTCGGCAGGCTGGAGAAGACGAACGCGGCGCTGACCGCGTTCCTCAAGAGCTACCGAGGCTATCTGCACGGGGTGCTGCGCGACCGCGTCGGACACATGCGGGCCGCACTCGAGGATCTCGCCGTTACAAGGCGACAAGCAGGAGATGCCGAACGGGAGGTGGCAGCTCTGAAGGAGAAGGAGTCTGCCGCCGGGGCGGAGCTCGAGGCGCTCGAGCGCGCTCACGCGCAGGCCGACGCCGACCTGCGGACGCTCCGCGAGAGCGCCGCCTACGGGGCGCTGCGCGACCTGCGCGACAAGCGCGAGACGGTGCGGGCGGAGGAAGGCGCGGCGCGTTCGGCGTGGGCGACCGCCGAGCTCGCCCGCGACGGCGAGGCGACCGCCGCCGGGCGGCTGCGGGACGAGCTGGCCGAAGTCGGGAGCGACGTTTCCGGCCTGCGCCGCTCGCTGCTCGACGCCCGCCGCGCCGCCCGGGGCAGCGGGGTCGACGAGGCGCTGCTGGCCGAGCCCCCGGTCGCACGCAAGGACGTGCTGTCCGTTGCCGCCGCCGAGCAGCTGACCGATCCCGGCGGGGTCACCGTGGCCGTCGCCCGGCCCGCCGCCGAGGCGCTCGACGGGGGAATCGGCGCCGAGCTGGAGGGCTGGCGAGCCCAGCTCGCCGAGACGGACACGGTCATCACGGCACGACTGCGAGCCGCCGCCCAGCTCGACACGAGGCTGAAGGATGTCGCCGCCGCCGAGCGGCGGGCCGATGGCCTCCGCGAGCAGGCCGAGCGGCTGGACGCCCAGCTCGGCGCGGCGCGGGACCGTGCCGACGAGCGCGCCGGCGAGCTAGTCAGCGCCTCGCGCCAGTACGCGGCCGAAGTCACCGACTGGGCCGCGCGGCTTTACCGTCACGCTGGCGATCACGCTGGCGATCACCCCGGCGATCACGCTGGCGATCACCCCGGCCAGCACGCTGGCGATCGCCCGGGCGATCCGGCGCCGGTCATCGCCCTGACCGAGATCCCCGACGACCCGGACCTGCCCGCCGCCGAGCGGGCGCTGCCCCGCGACGTCCCGGATTCCGTGGCCCGCGCCGCGCACGAGGTCGCGGACCCGGTGCTCGCGGCCTACGAACGCCAGCGCGACGAGGCGCTGGCCCGCGAGCAGTCGATCGAGCAGCAGCTTTCCGCCGCCAGGCGAGAGCGCCGGCGCTGGGCGGAGCAGGCCGATCCGGAGCCGCCGAGGTCGCCGTACTCGGCCGCGGATCGCCTGCCGGGGACCGGGGCGCCGCTGTTCCTGCTCGTCGACTTCGACGAGTCGGTGCCCGAGCCCGACCGGGCCGGCCTCGAGGCGGCGCTCGAGGCGAGCGGCCTGCTCGCCGCGTGGGCGGCCGCGGACGGCACGCTGCTGGCCGCCGGCACCCGCGACGTCATCCTGCACGCCGGTGACCCGGCCCCGGGCCCGAGCCTGGCCGACGTGCTCCGCCCGGTTCCCGGCCACGCGGTGGGCCGGGACGCCATCGACCGGCTGCTGCGCAGTGTCGGCTTGGCGGAACCGTCCGGCCGGGGAGAACCGCCCGCGC
>JASHTQ010000645.1 GCA_030040475.1 Streptosporangiaceae bacterium | reverse complement strand
CGGCCGGACGCGGCGCGGACTGGCCGTTCGGCCGCGCGGGGGCTGCGGGACCAGCCTGCCCGGCCGGACCCGCCGGGCCCGCCGGGCCTGCCGTGCCCGCCGGACGCGGGGCGCCCGCGGACTCGGCGGAGGCGCTGATCGCCTTGGCGGTGGCCTGGTCGACCTCGTCCTCCAGCGAGGGCCGGGCGGTCTCCGCGGCCACCAGGCTGGAGACTCCGTCCAGGATGTCGGTGAGCCGCTTGATCGTTTCCCCGTGCCTGGTGGACAGGAGGTTCAGGCGGCGCTCCGCGCCGTCGTGAATGGCGGTGGCCCGGGCCGTGGCCTCGTCGAGCGCCTTCTTGGCCTGCGCCTTGGCGCTCGCCAGCACCGCCTCGGACTTCTTCCTGGCCTCGGTGGTGGTGTTATCGGCCTCGGTGCGGGCGGCGGTCAGCGTCTTGTCCGCCTCGGCTCGCGCCGACGTAATGGCCCGCTCGGCCTGCTCCTGGGCCGCGGTCAGCATGCGTTCGGCCTGTTCACGGGCCTCGGCCCGGGCCCGGTCGACGTCCTGCTGCGCCTCTTCGCGCTGCTTGGAAATGTCGTCATCGGCCTTGGCCTTCTGGGACCTGGCCTCGTCGTCTGCCAGCTTGAGGATCTGGGCGATACGCTCGCTGACTTCCTCGTGCGCGGGCTTGGCCCCCAGCGCCTGCTGGCGTGCGGTGGCCAGATCACGCCGCAGTTCCTCCGCGTCGTCGAGCGAACGGGCGAGTCTCTGCTCCAGATCCCTGATCTGGCTGCGGCACCGGGCAATAAACTCGTCCACCTGGCGGCGGCTGTACCCGCGCATCTGCATTTCGAAGGCGTCTTCGTGGCTGAGGTTCGGCAGGAGATCAGTGTTGTCATTCATGGCTTTCCGAGATCATGTTGTCCGAAGCGGGCGGGAGCGGTGTCCGGAGGGAAGCGGGTGCCAGCGAGGTGCTGAACCGCGGGGGATCCAGTCGGACCGCTACTTTCTGTAGTATGCGGGCGCGGTGGGGTAGGGACAGGGCGAATACGAGCATGACTCTTGTCGGTAACCACCGTTGTCCGCAACCCAAACGACCTAGTGTCCTGTTTTATGCATTAATGCGAAGAAGCTCCTCTGTTACAGCATGTAACCTTATTTAAGCGAGTTGTTGATGTGGCGCCTGTGGCGCGCAGCACGCGGGTTGCGTCAATTGCACCGCAGCTTGCCTGAATCGTTGTCACCTAGCTGGGTAAAACCGCACGTGAAGGTGGTAAGCGAATGACCCTGATGGGTCATGCGGAGGAGCAGTGTCGGCACGTAACCTGGGGCGCAAGCGATCAGCGCCGGAGGTGAGCACGATTCCAAGGCAGGTGGACCTGCGTGTTCACGACCTCGACGCCCTTGACGAGATAGAACTGTACACCGATGTGCTGACCGCGGTAGCGGCGGCCGATCGGCCGCTGACCCCGGCGGAACTCGACCAGGCGCTGGGGATCAACGGCGGCAACTAGCCCGCCGGCCTGCGGTACATGGCGTCGGTTCGCGAGCGGCTGAAGCCGAGCGCCTGGTACAGCCGGATCGCGGGCGCGTTGTCCTCGTCCACGTAGAGCATGGCCTCGGGCAGGCCGCGGCCGCGCAGATGGCGCAGCCCGGCCAGGGTCAGCGCACGGCCGAGCCCGGAGCCCTGCTCGCCCGGGTCCACCCCGACCACGTAGACCTCGCCGATGCCCTCCGGCGCGGCGCCCGGCCCGTCCGGCCCGCCGGGCTCGCTGCCTGGCTCACTGGTCGGCTCGCTGCCCGGCTCGCCGGGTCCGTGGATCTTGGTCCAGTGGAAGCCCGCCATGGCGCCGTGCCGTTCGGCGATGAAGAAGCCCGCCGGGTCGAACCACCCCTCGCGCTCGCGCAGGTCGAGGTCGTCGCCGGTCCAGGCCCCCTGCTCTGGGTGCTTGGCGAAGGCCCTCGCGTTGAGGTCAAGCCAGGCCTGCTCGTCCCGGCCCGGCACGAACGTGCGCAGCGTGCTGCCCGCCGGGAAGGCGGGCTCGGCGAGCGGGTCCCGCAGCGACAGGCGCATCTGCCACAGGGCGCGGAAGCGCTCGAATCCGGCCGACCTGGCCAGCGCGGCGGCGGCGGGCAGGTCGCCGTGCGCCCACATCCGGATCGCGTGCCCGTCCGCCTCGGCGATCACCGCGCGCAGCAGAGCCAGGCCGAGGCCCTGCCGCCGCCGGGCCGGATCGATCACCAGCTCGCCGCTTAGATCCGCCCCCGGCGCGCCGGGCGGATCGAGGTACGCATAGCCCGCGATCTCGCCGTCCGCGCTGAGCACCAGGTCGCGCCCGGGCTCACGGGCGCCGTAGCGCAGGTGCAGCAGCGTGTGCTCCGACAGCGGTGCCACCCCGTCGGCCGCCCCGGCGGCGGCGGCCAGCGCGAGGACGTCGCCGACCTGCGCTGCGGTGAGCGCGCCGCCGGTGATCGCCCGCTGGTTCGCCGGCGGCTGGTTCGCCGGCGGCTGGTTCATCGGGTGACGGTCGCGGCCCGGATGCCGTGCACCCTGGCCCGGTCGTCGGCCGCCTTGCCTCGCTCCTTGTCCGCGTACGGGGTCCTGTCTGCCTTGACCCTGTCCCCCTTGACCGGCACGAACCGGTAGCCGACGTTGCGCACGGTGCCTATCAGCGCCTCGTGCTCGGGGCCGAGCTTGGCGCGCAGCCGCCGGACGTGCACGTCAACGGTCCGGGTGCCGCCGAAGTAGTCGTAGCCCCAGACCTCCTGGAGTAGCTGCGCGCGGGTGAAGACCCGGCCGGGATGCTGGGCGAGGAACTTCAGCAGCTCGAATTCCTTGAAGGTCAGGTCGAGCGTCCGGCTGCGCAGCCGGGCCGAATAGGTGGCCTCGTCGATGGCCAGCTCGCCCGAGCGGATCTCGTCCGGCGCGTCCGGCGTCGCGGCCATCGCCCGCCGCCCGATGGCGAGCCTGAACCTCGCCTCCACCTCTCCGGGTCCGGCTGTGTGCAAGATCACATCGTCGATGCCCCACTCCGCGTTCACCGCCGCGAGGCCGCCCTCGGTCACGATCGCGAGGAGCGGGCACTCCAGGCCCGTCGTGTGCAGCAGTCGGCACATGCTCTTCGCCACCGCGAGGTCACGCCGCGCATCCATCAGCACCACGTCGGCGGGCGGCGCCTCCACCAGAGCGGACGCGTCCGCAGGCAGCACGCGGACCTGGTGCAGCAGCAATCCAAGCGCGGGCAGGACCTCGGCGGACGGCTCGAGGGCGCCGGTGATCAGCAGCAGGTCGCTCACCGAATGGCACCTCCACTTGCTCGTGGGTCACTCTTTAGTCTGTATAAACAGACAAGGACCCGGGGGCAACGGCGCCCGGGTCCCGCTGCAGAAGAGGATATCTGGAAATGGCCAAGGTAACCATCCAGTACTGGGCCGCGGCCAAGGACGCGGCGGGGATGGCCGCGGAGTCCGTCGAGGCCGGCACGCTGGCCGAGGCCCTGGACGCGATCGTCGAGCGGCACGGCGAGACCAGCCGGCTGCGCTCGGTCCTTGCCACCTCGTCCTTCCTCGTCGACGGTGTGTCGGCCGGCCGGCGGGGCGCCGCGGGCCTGGTGCTCCGCGAGGCGGCGGTCATCGAGGTGCTGCCGCAGTTCGCCGGCGGCTGAGCCAGAGCCGGGTCGGCGCCTGGGTTAGCGCCCGGGCCGGCGCCTGGGTTAGCGCCCGGGCCGGCGGCTGGGCTGGCGGAACCTTACGGGTTGGGTAATTCCGCCTGGATTGCGGCACACTGAGACCGGTGGCGTCCTACAGTGGCCGCACATGTACGTTCCGAAGTTCATTTCGACGGTGGCGCTGAAAAGCAAGCCCCGGGAAGCAAGCCTGAGTGAGCATGAGCCAGCACGGCCCCGGTGGCCCACCCGATCCCTTTCGGCCCCCTGCCTATCGACAGGGCGAGGCGCGCGGCGATAAGAATTTTCTTCCTGGCGATTTGAACCGCACCAGGCAGCCGGACGTTCTGCAGGGTGTGCCGAACGCGGGAACCGCGCCCCGCTCTGGGCGGGTGGCTGACGAGGCCTTTGTCCGGGCGCTTTACGCCGAACACGGCGGTGCCCTGCTTCGCTATGCCCTCCACCTTACCGGCGGCGATAGGCAGCGTGCGGAGGATCTTGTGCAGGAAACGATAGTGCGGGCGTGGCGCCATCCGGAGGCGCTCGCCGACCGTCCGGCCAGGCCATGGCTGTTCGCGGTCGCGCGCAACCTCGCCGTCGATTCCTACCGCGCGCGGCAGGCGAGGCCGCCGGAGACCGGCCAGGCCGCGCTCGAACTGCTCCCCGCCGACGACGACGCCGACCGCACGCTCGAGTCCTGGGCCGTCGCCGACGCGCTGGCGTCGCTGCGCCCGGATCACCGGCGGGTGATCGTCGAGACTTACTATCGGGGCTGCTCGGTGGCGGAAGCCGCGGCCACGCTCGGCATACCGGCAGGTACCGTTAAATCACGGACATTTTACGCATTGAAGGCACTCAAACTGGCATTGCAGGAACGAGGGCTGGCGCCATGACGCAGACATGGGACTGCCCAGACGCCAGGCAATCACTCGGCGTCTACGTGCTCGGGGCCATCGATCCCGCCGAGCGCGCGCTTGTCGACGCGCACCTGGCCACCTGCCGGGACTGCCGAGACGAGCTGGCCGGCCTGGCCGGCCTGCCCGCCCTGCTGGCCCGGGTGAACCCGGACGAGGTCAGCCGGATCTGCGCCGACGATGCCGTGCGCTCGGCCGTCGACGAGCCCGCGCCGCCGGAGCTGCTCGGCACCGTACTCGACCTCGCCGAGGCCAGGCGGCGCAGGAACCGGTGGCGTCTCCTTTCCGCGGCCGCCGCCGTGCTGGTGATCGCGGCCGGCCTGTTCGGCGGACTGCGCTCCATCGGCGGGAGCACCCAGGTGGTCAAGGTCCCGCTCGTGCCGGGGACCGCCGCGTGGGATACCGCCAACGGCAGCAGCTCGGTCACCGGGGCGAGCGCCAGCGTGGCCTACGCCAAGGAGCTGTGGGGACACGCGTTCGAGGTGCTCGTCGACCACATCCCGATCGGGACCACCTGCGAGCTCTACGTCGTGCACCCCGACGGGACCCGCACCGAGGTGGCCGCCTGGACGACGGCCCACGACGAGGGACACGTGTGGTACGCGGGCTCGATGCCGAGCACCGCGGGGGGGATCACCGACTTCCAGATCACCTCGGGCAGCCAGGTCCTGGTCACCGTCACGCCGACCTAAGTGCCCGCGTGCCTGCGTTCCTGAGTGCCCGCGTGGCTGAGTGCCTGCGTACAGACGGCCCGGGAATGCCCGCCGCCGCGCCGGTGCTGTGGTAGGACGTGACCCTGGGAATTATCGCGCTGGTTGTGGCTCTCCTGGTGGCGACCGTGCTCGGCGTTGCGCTGCGCCGCCGGGCCGGCCGGTTCAGGGTCCTCGGAGCCGCGGCCGTGACGGCCGGGTCTGCCGGACCCGGGACCGCGGCCGCCGCGGACGGGGCGGAGATCCTGACCGAGGCCGATCTCGGCGGCGGCCTTGGCGAGCGGGCCACGCTGGTCCAGTTCTCGACCGCCTTCTGCGCGCCGTGCCGCCCGACCAGGCAGATGCTGGCCCGGATCGCCGCAGCGGCCGAGGGCGTGACCCACGTCGAGATCGATGCCGTGGCGCGCCTGGACCTGGCACAGCGGCTGCGCGTCACGAGCACGCCCACGGTGCTCGTCCTGGGCCCGGGCGGCGGCATCGTCAGCCGCGCCGTCGGCCAGCCGCGACAGGCGGACGTGATCGCCGCGCTGGATACCGTCCTGGGCACCGCCGTCGCTGCGGGCGGTGAATGACGATTAGGCGGCATTCTTCACCAGTTCCGCCGGCAATGCGGGGAATGGTCCCCGGTTCGGAAGTGACAGCCGGACCGAGGCCGAATAGCATCTGGTTCGTGATCTGCCTGACAGCCAGGACGCTGACCAAGCGTCGTGCCGTGGACTTCTGCCATGTCGCCACGGCCATCTGTCCGAGCTCTCCGCGGCCTTGACCCTAAAGACCCTTGCACCTTGCTGAGCCCGCGGCCGGATCGGCGGCCCGGCGAACTGACCAAGGCGCATCTGTTCATCAAGCGGAACTTTCCAGGCCGGCCCGTTGCCTAGCGAGCTGGCCGGTGCCAACAAGGAGGTACTTAGATGAGTCGCTCCGACGTCCTCGTGGACGCCGACTGGGCCGAAGCCCATATCGGTGACCCCGATGTCGTGATCGTTGAGGTAGACGAGGACACCAGTGCTTACGACAAGGGGCACATTCCGACCGCGATCAAGCTCGACTGGAAAAAGGACCTGCAGGATCCCGTCCGCCGCGACTTCGTGGACAAGACGGGGTTCGAGGCGCTGCTGTCCGAGCGGGGGATCTCGAACGACGACACGGTGCTGCTGTACGGCGGCAACAACAACTGGTTCGCCGCGTACGCGTACTGGTACTTCAGGCTGTACGGGCACGACAAGGTCCTGCTGCTCGACGGCGGCCGCAAGAAGTGGGAGCTTGACTCGCGCGAGCTGAGCACCGACGTGCCGGAGCGCCCGCGGACCAGCTACACCGCGACCGAGCAGGACTCCTCGCTGCGCGCCCTGCGGGACGAGGTGCTGGCGTCGATCGGCAAGCGGAACCTGGTCGATGTCCGCTCTCCCGACGAGTTCGCTGGCAGGCTGCTCGCCCCGGCGCACCTGCCGCAGGAGCAGGCCCAGCGGGCCGGTCACATTCCCACCGCGCGCAACGTGCCCTGGTCCAAGGCGGCGAACGAGGACGGCACGTTCCGTAGCGACGAGGAGCTCCGCCACCTGTACGCCGACGAGGCGGGCCTGGACTTCGGCCGGGACACCATCGCCTACTGCCGGATCGGCGAGCGTTCCGCGCACACCTGGTTCGTGCTGCACGAGCTGCTCGAGCAGCCCAACGTGAAGAACTACGACGGCTCGTGGACCGAGTACGGGTCGCTGGTGGGCGTGCCCATCGAGCTGGGTGAGGCCCGGTGACCGCTGACGGATGCGGCGCCCCCGCGGGCGGCGTCGCGGCGTCGGCCGCGACGGGCAGCCAGGCGGTCGTGGAGGGACGGGTCGTGCACGACGGCGCCGCGGTGGGCACCGGGTACGCGCGGCTGCTCGGGACCGGCGACGAGTTCGTGGCCGAGGTGCCGCTCGGCGCCGACGGCGGGTTCAGGTTCTTCGCCGCTCCCGGGCCGTGGACGCTGCGCATCCTCGCTCCGGGCGGCCTGCGCGCCGAGCGCGCGGTGCAGGCGGACTACGGCCAGGTGACGACCGTCAACGTCGCCCTGTAGAAAGGGACGGGACGGGCGCACCCGCGGTGGCGCGCCCGTCCCGCATTGTTCACCTTCCGGACACGAACGCGGAGCCGGGCGGCAACTAGGCTTGGCTCATGTCCGAGCACCGGCAGGAGTTCGAGCGTGATCTCGAGGCCATCGAGGCCAAGATCATCGAGTTGTTCGCGATAGTCGCCGAGGACCTGCCCGAGGCGACTAAGGCGCTGCTGACCGGCAACGGCGAGATCATGCAGCGGCTGACCGAGCGCGACAGGACGATCAGCGCGCTGTACCCGGAGACCGAGGCACTGGCCAACAGGGACATCCTGCTGCAGGCGCCGGTCGCCGACGACCTGCGGTTCCTGCTGTCCGTGCTGCGCGTGCTCACCGAGTTCGAGCTGTCCCACGACCTTGTCATCCAGATCGCCACCAGGGGCAACCACTTCCTTGCCGACGCCCTGACGCCGCGGGCCCGGGGGATCGTCGAGCGGATGGGCACGGTCGCGGCCGACATGTGGCGTGAGGCCTCGGACTGCTGGTACAAGCGCGATCGAGACGCGGCCGTCGCGCTTGAGGAGCGCGACGACGAGATGGACCAGCTCTACTCCAGCCTGATCGCCGAGCTGGCCTCGGGCAGCATGCCGCTGCCCGTGACGATGGAGATGACGCTGGTGGCACGGTTCTACGAGCGCATCGGCGACCACGCGGTCAACATTGCCCGCCGGGTGGTCTACCTGGCCGGCTCCGCGTCTGGCCAGGCAAGCTAGTCCAGCGCGCTACCGCTGCTCATGCTCAGCCCATCCGGCCGGTGACGTAGGCCTTGGTGCGCTCGTCCTGCGGGTCGCCGAAGATCTGCGCGGTCGGCCCGTACTCGACGAGGACGCCGGTGCGGGTATCGGATCCGCCCGGCTTCTCGTCGCGGCGCACCGAGTAGAAGGCGGTGCGGTCGCTGACCCGGGTTGCCTGCTGCATGTTGTGCGTGACGATGACGATCGTGTACCTGTCCTTGATCTCCCGCATCAGGTCCTCGATGCGGCCCGTCGCGATCGGATCGAGGGCCGAGCAGGGCTCGTCCATCAGCACGACGTCCGGCTCCACCGCGAGCGTGCGGGCGATGCACAGCCGCTGCGCCTGCCCGCCGGACAGGCCGAGGCCGGACTTGCCGAGCCTGTCCTTGACCTCGTCCCAGAGCGCGGCTTGCATCAGCGACCGCTCGACGATCTCGTCCAGCTTGCCCTTGTTGCGGATGCCGTTGATGCGCGGCCCGTAGGCGATGTTGTCGTAGATCGACTTCGGGAACGGGTTGGCCTTCTGGAAGACCATCCCGATGCGACGCCGGACAGCGGTCGCGGACACGCCTACGCCGTACAGGGGCACGCCGCGGTAGCGGATGTCGCCCTCCACCCGGGCGCCGACGATCAGGTCGTTCATCCGGTTGAGGCTGCGGAGCACCGTCGTCTTGCCGCAACCCGACGGCCCGATGAACGCGGTGATCTCGTTCTCGTAGACGGTCAGCGAGACGTCGGTCACCGCACGGAACGGGCCGTAGTAGATCGACGTGTTCTGCACGTCGAACACGGACGGGCCGGCCGATAGCGCCTCCGGCGCCGTGGCGGGGATGTCCAGTCGGGGGAGGACTTCCTTCTCCTGCTGCTCTTCCATGGGATCCCTAGCGGGTATTGCGGGTGAATAGGGCCGTGACGATACGGGCCACGATCATCAAAATGAAGGTGATCGCGACCAGCGTGAGCGCCGCGCCCCAGGCGCGGGCGTTCGCGCCCGTGTAGGCGGACTGCGCGTTCGAGAAGATCTGCAGCGGCAGCGCGGTGTCCGGCCCGCTGAACAGGTTGGGGTTGGTCTGCTCCACCGTGAGGACGGTGAAGATCAGCGGCGCCGTCTCCCCGGCGGCCCGCGCGACGGCCAGCAGCGCGCCGCTGACGATGCCGCTCAGCGCCGCCGGGAGCACCACGGTCAGCGTGACGCGGGCCTTGGTGGCGCCCAGGGCGTAGCTGCCCTGCCTGAGGCTGTCCGGTACCAGGCGGAGGATCTCGTAGCTGGAGCGGATCACGATCGGCAGCATCAGACAGGCCAGGGCGAACGAGCCCGCCATGCCCGAGTACCCGAAGTGCAGCACCCAGATGATGTAGATGAACAGGCCCATGATGATCGACGGCACCCCGGTCATGACGGAGGACATGAACGAGATGAGCCGGGCGAGGATGCCGTTGCCGCCGTACTCGTTGAGGTAGACGGCGCCGAGCACGCCCAGCGGCACCGCCAGCAGGGTGGCGAAGCCGGTGATCTCCAGCGTGCCGACCACCGCGGCGCCCATGCCGCCGGTGCCGAGCGGCACGACATTGGGCGGGATCGTGCTGTTGGTAAGGAACTGCCAGCTGATCGCGTCGGCGCCCTTGGCGACCAGCGTGACGAGCACGAAGCCGAGCGGGATCAAGACGATCAGGAACGCGAGCCACATGAGGACGGTCATGATCTGGTTCTTGGACCGCCGCCAGCCGGACGGCTCCCGCAGGTCGACCGCCTGGGCTGGCGACTGTGCCAGCGAATCGAAAGCGGCTGCCATCATGCCCCCCTTGCCCGCCGCGCCGAGCGCTCCACGAACCAGCGGGCCACCAGGTTGACCAGGATCGTGAGCACGAACAGGAACAGGCCGAGCCCGATCAGGGCCGAGCGGAACTCACCGCCGTTGGCCTCGCCGAACTGCAGCGCGATGATCGCGGCGATCGAGTGGCCGCTGTAGAACAGGTGCGGGGTGACCTCGACCGAGTCGCCGATGACGAGCGCGACCGCGATCGTCTCGCCCATCGCCCGGCCGAACCCGACCAGGACCGCGCCGGTCACGCCGCCCTTGCTGTGCGGCCAGACCGCGCCGCGGATCATCTCCCAGCGGGTGGCGCCGAGCGCGTACGCGCCTTCCTTGTCGATCTCGGGCACGGTCGCGATCACCTCGCGGGACAGCGAGGTGATGATCGGGGTGATCATGATCGCCAGGATGAGGCCGGCGGTGAAGAACGAGGCACCGGTGACGTTCGGCCCGCCGAACAACGTGCCGAGTACCGGGACGCCATCCAGGCCCGACGCGACGTGCAAGTAGATCTTCTGCAGCCAGGGGACAAGCACGATGATGCCCCACAGCCCCCAGACCACCGACGGGACCACGGCGAGCAGGTCGATCACGTACACGAAGGGCCGCGCCCACCGGGCGGGGACCACCTGCGTCAGCAGCAGCGCGATGCCGACGCTGACCGGCACCCCGATGATGATCCCGATGGCCGACGCAACGACCGTCCCGTACAGGACGCCCATCGCGCCGAACGCGGTGTTCCCGTTGAACGCGACGGAGAAGATGCCCTTGAAGCCGGCGGTGCTGAACCACGTGGTGGACTGTTCGGCCGTGGTGTACGTGATGAGGACGAGGATGATGAGGACCAGCAGGCCTGCGACGAGGGCCAGGATCTGGAAGCCCCGGTCGCCGAGCGGCCTGCGGTGGTGGAGCGGGCTGGCGGACCCGGCCGGGGTGGCCGGGTCCGCCTTCGTCACGGCGCTCATGACGATCCGCTCGCCCGAACTGTGACAATCATGTGCATAACCCTACGAAGTGATCTTGCTCAGCTGCGCGATGGCCGCCTGGTCGATGGCCGACGGGAGCGGCGCCAGGTTGAGCGGGGTAAGCAGAGCCTGGCCGGCCGGGCTGAGCAGGTAACCCAGGTAGGCCTTGAGCAGGGCGACGTCGGTCGCGTTGGGCTGGACCGAGTAGACCAGGTCCCAGGACTGGTAGGCGATCGGGTAGGAGGTCGCGCCCGGTTCGTCAGCCGTCAGGAAGGTCAGGTTGGCCGCCACGGTGACGTGCGTCGCGGCCGCGGCCGCGGACGCGCTTGAGGGCGCCACGAAGTCGCCGGCCGAGTTCTTGATCGACGCGGCGGTCAGGCCGGCCGCGCTGGCGGTGGAGAAGTCGACGTAGCCGATGGAGCCGGTCGTGGTCTTGACGATCTGCGCCACGGCGCTGCCGCCGTCACCCGCGCGCGCCGTGGACGGCCAGGTAATGGTCGAGGCGGTGCCGAGCTTCCACGCGCTGCCTGCCGCGTCCACCAGGTACTGGGAGAAGTTCGCCGTGGTGCCGGAGGAGTCGGAGCGGACGGCCAGGGTGATCGTGCTGCTCGGCAGGTTGACGCCCGGGTTGAGGGCCTTGATCGCCGGGTCGTCCCAGGTCTTGATCGTGCCCTGGAAGATGCCGGCCAGGGTGGTCGCGTCCAGCTTCAGCCCGGTGACGCCCGGCAGGTTGTAGGCGATCGCGATCGGGCCGATCTGCACCGGGAAGTACAGGATCGTCTTGCCCGCCGGGACCTCCGACGCCTCCTTCGCCGGGACCGGCGAGTCGGAGCCGGCGAACAGGACGGTGTTCGAGTAGAGGTCGCTGCGGCCCGTGCCCGAGCCGACCGGGTCGTAGTCGACGGTGATGTTCGGGTCGACCGACTTGAATGCGGCAATTGCAGATTGCTGGAAGTTGGTCTGGAACGTCGAGCCGGCCGCCTTGATCGTGCCGCTCACCGAACTCGTGCTCGCGGCCGCGCTTGCCGAGGGTGTGGTCGTCGTGCCGCTGCTCGTTGTCGTCGAGGAACTCGACGAGGAACATGCCGCAAGGCCCAGCGCGACGACGGCAAAGCCCGCCGTCGTGAGCTGCCGTCTGCGTCGAAGCTGCATATCGGGTACTCCTTACAGGTTCTATCGGTTCTTCGGCCGCAACGAGCAGCCCGGAAGGCCGGTCAGCCTGCAAACCGTGGTGTCCGAGTACAGTTTGTCGGCGCCGCCGGTACTTGCGGACAAATGTCAAATGGACAGCAGGTGGCTAGAAAGTTAAGTTCTCGTGTCTTGGCTTTCCGCCTTTTCCCTCGGGGCGGAGCCGCCGGACACCCGTGCCGTCAAGGCGTGCGGTGACGTGCTGACCGCATGCCTGCGGGCCAGCGCGGATTCTGGATCATCTGCCGTCCGCTTGCCGCGGGTAGTGTTCACCTACATGACATCAACTGGCCGCCTGCCCGTTATTTTGAGATTCCTTTCCCGTTCATTCGGGGTGAATATCTATTGGGCGTGGGCAGGCTCAGTTCTTGCCTCCGCGCTCCGGTCGAGGACGGGAGAGGACACGGTGCCGTTGCGTGCGGAACACGCTCGACCTCTTGCGGGCAGCCGCCCCGGCAGGAGGGCACTCGCCGTGCCCGCGCTGGCGTATACCGCCGCCCTCACCCCGATGCTGACCCTGGCGGCCTGCAGCGGCGGTAGCCGGACCACGTCGCCGTCGCTGGCCTCCGGCGCGACCCCGGCGCCGACGACACCGGTCTGGGCCTCGCTGACGCTGTCGGAAACCGGCAGTTCGCTGATGGCCCCGCTGTTCTCCCACTGGAGATCGGCCCACCACTCGCAGTTCCCGCAGGTGACCCTGCGCACCGCGAGTTCCTCGTCCGGGACGGGCATCATGTCCGCCGCGACGGACAGGACCGGTATCGGCGCGTCCGACGCGTACCTGTCGCCTGCCGACGTGACCAAGTACACCGACCTGGTGAACACGCCGGTCTTGTCCCAGGCTCAAATCGCACAGATCAGGGGCTGATCTTGTTGCTAGCCATGCTCCTGCCCACATCGACCTGCTGGCCGATCATTGCCCGGGCGCGGTGATATGCGGAATGACCGCCGGCGCTGCGGGACACGAGCATCCGATCTCCGCGCGGTCGGTCTCGGGCGGCGCGGCCCGGGCGGCCGGCGTGCTTGCCGATCGCATGGCCGCCGCGCTCGTGCACCGGGAGCCGGGCTGGCGGCTACCCCGGCGCAGCGCGCTGGCCAGGAGGTACAACGTCAGCCTGACCGAGATCGACGCGGCGATCACCGACCTCGCCCGCCGGTCGCTGGTCCGGCGGCTGCCGGACGGGCAGCTGTACCGGGCCAGCCCGGCGGACTACTGGATTCCCGTCGAGGGGGCCGCCGGCCTGGGCACCCGCCTGGATCCGATGGGCGGCGCCATCGCCTGCCAGACCAGGCACGTATCGCGGCGTGAGGCACCGCAGGATGTGGCCTGGGCGCTCGGCCTGCCGCCAGGCACCCTCATTCGCATCGTGCGCTGCGTCTGGGTATCGGCCGGCGAGCCGGCCGCCGTGTCAACGGCCTACCTGAACGAACCTTTGGCCGGCGAGGACCCTGAACCGGAGGAGCAGCCAGCACCCGAGCTCACGTCCTTCGGCTCGATCCTGGACTCCCGGCCAGCCTCCGCCGTCAGCCTCGAGATGAGCCCGCCGCAGCCATCGGTGGCGCGCAGCCTGCGGCTGTCGCCGGGACAGCCGGTGATCACGGTGACGGTCAGGTTCGACGACCCCGCTGTCGGCGCGCCGACCGGGCTCACCGTGGTCATGCTGAAACCCGAACTGTTCCGGGTCGCGATAGATACGGCCGAGGCGTCAAGCCAGACGCCGTTAATGCGCCGTCACGCCAGAAATGGTCGCTATCTGGACACCTGCGCGCTGACCTGGGACCCTGGAGCCGAGATGCCGGCCGAGGTCGTGACAGGGGCAGGGCGGGAGGGCGCGTGACGCCCGTCCACGCCGATCGGCTGTGCCTGGGGTGGCAGTGGGCGATGCCGTACCCGGAGCCGGGGCCGCCGCCGCGCAGGCCCGCGCCGCCAGATCCGGAACGGCTCGGCGCCGACTGGGCCGCTGCCCAGCGGCGGGAGGAGCACGTGCTCAACCGGCCACTGCGGGCGGCCTTCATTGCCGCGGCGGCGATCGCGGCGGTGGCCGTCGTGCTCGCCGCGGCCGGGTGGCTTGCCGCGCTCGTGGCCGGACTCGTCGTCGTCTGCTGCGCGCTGATCGCCGCGGTCAGCGGGTACGCCATCTGGCAAGGCGAGCGAGCGCTGCGGTCCAGGCTCGCCGACGAGCGCGGCAGAGTAGGGGCGCTGCGGGCAGCCCAGGAGAGTCAGCTGTTCTCCCGGCAGGCCGAGCACGCGGGCCAGGTACGCCGGTGGCAGGCGCTGCGCGCGGCCTATCAGCATCAGAAGCACTGGTACGCGGTGTACGCGCCGAGCGGAATCTACCGGGCAGACGTCGCGGGCGGTACGCTGGCCGGCTGGTCCGCGCTGCTCACCACGGCCGGCGCGCACCGGCTCGCGGCCGGAGGCCAGGTCACCGTCCTCGACCTGGCCGGCGGCTCGGTCGCGCTTGACCTGATCGCCGTTGCCCGGAGCTCCGGCGTCGAGCCGCTGGTGCTGATGCTGCCCGGCGACCCGGTGCGGATCAACCCGGTCGCCACGGGCAGCGCCGGTCCGCCGCCGCCGCGAAGCCCGCTGTCCGTACTAGCCCTCGACCAGCGCGCAGAGGTCCACGACCGGGCGTTCGACAATTACCTGAAGGTGATACTCGCGCAGCTGCCCGGTGACGCGCGGCCCGGATCACCGTGGCGGCACACGCTGTTCGTGTTCGGCGCGGACAGGCTGCGTGGCGACGTGCTCGACCGGATGTGCGGTGCCTGCGATACCGCGGGTACCGGGCTCGTGCTGGCCTACCACGCGATGCCCGCGCACGTCAGGCAGCGGCTCGGACGCGGCAGCGCCGTGCTGGCGTTCATGCGCCCGGCCAGCGCGGAGGACGCGATCCAGATCAGCGAGCAGCTCGGCACCGGGCACCACCTGGTAATCGGGCGGCTCACCGAGACGGCGGGCGCCTTGGTGGCCGACGCCGGCGATCCGGGTGCCGGCCCCGGCGTCGCGGCCTGGGGGAAGGCGACCGCCGCGGCCGCCGCGGGCGAGCAGGCGCAGGACCCGCAGCCTGCCCGCGAGTTCGCGGCCGGGCAGCACGAGCTCAGGCAGCTGCCCGCCAGTGCGATGATCGTCAGCTGCCCGGGGCCGGCGGACCCGCAGGTGGTCATGGTGGACGCCAACCCGGGCATCGGCGGGCTCGGCTCCGCGACCATGCTGACGCTGGAGGAATCTGCGGCGGTGCCAGCCTCGGCGCCGGATCCGGCGATGCCCGCCCTGGTGCCGGATCCGGCGGCGGCTGCCGGGGCGCGGGCGGCGCACCAGGCCGGAACGGGCGGTGGGGCACCGCCGGGCTGGCGGGCCGGCGGCAACAGGCCGCCGCCCAATCTCGGCCCGCCGCCGCCCCGCCTCGACTGGCGCAAGCGGCCAGGGGCCTGAGCCAGGCCGCGCGGGTCCGGTTCCGGCTCAGCCCGGCCCGTGATCGGCGGGCGTGCGGACGACCCCATCGGGCCTGGCGCTCAGCCGCGCGGAGTAGATCGAGTAGCCGTCGACGTACCTGGCTATCAGGGTGGCGGCCACGGTCGCGGCGATCATCGGAATCATGACCGAGAAGCCGCCGTGCGTCAGCTCCATGGTGAGCGCCAGGCCCGCAAGCGGCGCCTGCATCGCCGCGCCCAGCATGGCGGCCGCGCCCACCAGTGCGTAGGCGCCGGCCGGTGACCCGGGCCAGGCATGGCTCCAGGCGATGCCTGCCGCGCCGCCGAGCACGGCGCCGGTGCTGAGGGTAGGGGTGAACAGGCCGCCCGATGCGCCGCTGCCCAGGCACAGGGCGGTGAGGAGTGGCTTGAGCGCGAGAAGCGCCAGCAGCAGGGCCAGGCCGTCGGTACCGAGAAAGGCGTCCTGGGCCATGTCCTGGCCGTTGCCGAGGAGCTGCGGGTACCTGAACGCGATCAGCGCGAGGATCCCGAACGCGGCCGCGGGAGCGACGAGCAGCGCTCTGCCGGTGAGCTGATGGTGCGTGATCCACCCGATCAGCCGGATGTACCCGCTGGCCACCAGGCCGATCAGCGGCCCGGCGAGCAGCGCCCACACCATCAGCGGTGCGGTGAACCTGTAGTCGGGTACGTCCAGATAGGTGGCGTGATCAGGCAGGTACAGCCAGCCGGTAACGGTGGCGATACCCGAGCAGGCGAGCGCGGGCAAGACCACGGGCATGCTCACGCTGCCCATCATGATCTCGGCCGTGAACAGGGCCCCGCCGAGCGGCACGTTGTAGACCGCCGCGAGACCCGCCCCGCCTCCGCAGGCCATCAGCAGTCGGCGCTGCGGCCTGGACAGCCCGGCCCAGCCCGCCAGGACGCTGGCCGAGGCCCCTCCCATCAGCTTGGGCGCGTTCTCCCGGCCGATGGACGCACCCATGCCGATGACCACCTCGGAGATCAGCGACGTGCCGAGCGACCGGCGGAACGAAAGGCTCGTCCCGCCATCCCACACCACGTCGTCGATGTCGGACTTCTCTCCCTCCGTGTAGCGCCGGAGGAGGAACCACGCCACCCCGCCGAAGGCTCCCGCGGCCAGCAGGCAGGCCAGTCGCCTTGTGTCGGTCGCATGGGAGACCGCCGCCTCGAACGTGCCGGCGTGGTAACCGAAGGCGAGGTGCTCCACGCTGAACAGGACCAGCATCATCAGGTCGCCGAACAGCCCCGCCGCGATCCCGGTCAGCACCACCATCAGCCAGAACCTGCCGGTGAGCGCCGCGTCGCCGTCACCGGTCGCGTTGGGCTGCTCGGTCGCTCCCCGGCCTGACGGCAGCCGGCTGCCGATCAGCGGCGGCGGCACCCGCACCCGGCCCGGCGGGCGTCGGCGCCCCGCGTTCTGCGGACGGGTCCGCAGGTGCTTGAAGTCGCTCATCACCATCCGGTTAGTCGCGCTTCCCGCGCGCTCGCTCCTGGCGTGCTCGCTCCCGGCGTGCTCGCGGGCACCCAGCGACGCGCTGGGCCGAATTTACTTCGTAAACAGAAGTATATATCAGCCTGCGGCGGACCGGTAAGGACCGCGATGCCGTGACGCGTTGCGACTAATAGTGAGGTTATGATTACTTAACGTGAATCCGCCGAGGGGGCCGGGTGCGTGACCCGGGGTTGGGGCTGTGTCGGGTGAATGCCGTGGTAGTCGGGGTAGATCGAGCGTGCGACGAGCAGTGCGGGCAGTGGACAGCGACCGGAAACGAGATCCACGGCGCAGAGCCGCCGGCCGGCTCGGAGGCGCAGGTCTGGCTCCGGCTCTGGGCACGGACGCTGGTGCTCGCGTTCCTGGTCGCCAGGCCGCTGCCACAGGTGCCGGCAGCCGCGGGCGAAGGCTGGCTGGCGCTCGGCCCGCGGAGCCGCGGGTGCCTGCTCACGACGATGATCGGCGATGCGGTGGCGTCCCGGGCCCCCGCCCTGCGGGCGAGCTACAACCCGGATCGCCTCGCGTCGGTCGCCACCGCGGTGGCCGGCCGGATGCTCGACGGCACCGCCGGGTCGGTGCCGATCCGTGCCGGACACGTCTGGGTGATCCCGCAGCTCCGCTGGCTGCATGAGGTCGAGCGGGCGCACCCGCTCGGCCAGGACCGGGTCCGTCTTGAGGACTTCGCGCCGCCGCTGGAGTTCGGCTTGGCCGGGTTGCCCGACTGGCCCGGCATCAAGGTCAGGGACAGGCTCGGCGGACTGCGGAGGCATCCGCTGTCGATGACCGCGGAGCACAACAGGCAGTCGGCCACCATCGCGCTGCTCGGCGGCGAGCCCGGCGCGGGCCTTGACGCCGACCTTGCGATCGGGGGGACGGAGCTCGGCCCGCGGCAGCGGCTACGTCACGCGGCCCGGATGATGGGCATCGGCGGGCGCGGCTCCGACCCCGGCTGGCTGGAGGTCGTGCTGTCGTGGCCGCATCGGATCATCGGGTCGGCCGCGGAGTAGGCCTGCGCCGGGCCGCGACCGGATAGCATCGGGCCCGAGATGAGTACCAGCAGCCCTCCTTCCCCCCGGTCCCGGCTTCCCCTCCGCGCGCGCCTGGCCACCACGGTCGGCGGTGCGGCCGGACGAGCCTCCCGGCTCGCCGGCCGCGGCGACGGTTCGGTCATCGGCGGGGTCATCGGCCTCCGGCTCAAGCCCGATCTGCTGTCGCTGCTCGCCCGCGGGCGGCAGGTCGTCCTTGTCACGGGCACCAACGGCAAGACCACCACGACCAGGCTGATCACCGCGGCGCTCGGCACGCTCGGCCAGCAGGTGGCGTCCAACGCGTTCGGCGCGAACATGGAGGCCGGCCTGGTGTCGGCGCTCGCCAGGGCGCCGGACGCCACCATGGCCGTGCTCGAGGTCGACGAGAAGTACATGCCGTCCATGCTCCAGGCGACCAGCGCGCGGGTCGTCGTGCTGCTGAACCTGAGCCGCGATCAGATGGACAGGGCGGCGGAGATCTGGCTGCTCGCGCGCCGCTGGCGGGCGACCCTCGCGGCCGCGGACTGCCGGGTGATCGCGAACGCCGACGACCCGCTGGTGGCCTGGGCAGCCGGCCAGGCGAAACGGGTCACCTGGGTGGCGGCGGGTCAGCGCTGGCACGACGATTCCTGGTGCTGCCCGAACTGCGGATCGCACCTGCGGCGTGACGGCGAGGACTGGTACTGCGGTGAATGCTCCTACCGGCGCCCCCCGGTCAGCTGGGTGCTCGTCGGCGACGAGGTCATCGATCCGACCGGCAGGTCCCGCTCGCTCGAGCTGAGCCTGCCCGGGAGAGCAAACCGGTCGAACGCGGTGGTCGCGCTCGCGGTGGCGGACGTGTTCGGCGTCGGCGTCACGCAGGCGATGGGCGCCCTGGAGCAGGTCCGATCGGTCGCCGGACGGTATACCCAGATCCGGCGGAACGGTTGTGACGTGCGGCTGCTGCTGGCCAAGAACCCGGCGGGCTGGCTTGAGGCGCTCGACATCCTGGAGCCGGCTCCGGTGCCCGTGCTGCTGGCGGTGAATGCCCAGGTGGTGGACGGTAGAGACACCTCATGGCTGTGGGACGTGGACTACCGCCGCCTGCGCGGCCGCCCGGTGTTCGTGACCGGCGAACGCCGTACCGACCTGGCGGTCAGGCTGGAGGCCGACGAGGTGGCCTTCCGGATTGTCGGCAGCGTCGACGAGGCGGTCGATCTCGCCCGCAGCCCGTCCATGGAAGTGATCGCCAACTACACGGCCTTCCAGCAGATCCGAGCAGTGCTCGGCCGCGAGGCCTAGGCGGCGGCTACAGGCAGCCATCAATCCCAGGCAGGAGAGCAGATGGAACACGGACCCGGCAAGGCCGGCGGACCCCAGCGTCCCTCGGCCGTGCGGCTGGTCTGGATTTACCCGGACCTGCTCAGCACCTACGGCGACCGCGGCAACCTGCTTGTGCTCGCCCGCCGGGCCAGGCTGCGCGGCCTGCCGGTCGAGATAGCCGAGGTCAATTCCGACCAGCGGGTCCCCATGGACGGCGACATCTACCTGCTGGGCGGTGGCGAAGACCTGCCGCAGGTGCTCGCCGCGCGCCGGCTGCGCGCGGTCGGCGGGCTGTCCGCGGCGGTCGAGCGCGGCGCGGTCGTCTTCGCGGTCTGCGCCGGCTATCAGATCATCGGAACGGAGTTCGGCGGCCCAGAGGGCGAGCCGGTGCCCGGACTCGGGCTGCTCGATACCCGCAGCGGCCGCGGCGAGCGGCGCGGGGTGGGCGAGATCATCGCCGACGTCGACCCGGCGCTTGGCGTGGCGCGGCTGACAGGATTCGAGAACCACCAGGGCGTCACCCGTCGCGGCCCGGACGTCAAGCCGCTGGCCACCGTGGTGACGGGGGTCGGCAACGGGGACGGCACGGAAGGCTCCTATTCGGGCCGGATTGTCGGCACCTACCTGCACGGCCCCGCGCTCGTCCGCAATCCGGGCCTGGCCGACCTGCTGCTCGGCTGGGTCGCCGGCCCGCTGCCGCCGATCGACCCCAGGCGCGAGGAACTGGTCCAGAACCTGCGCCACGAGCGCCTGACCGCCCAGCCGGCCATCGCTTAGCCCCGGTGATTCGAACCGGTCGCGACAACGGCCTGCGCCCGCGAGCACACCCGCCAACCGTAGTGACGGCTGCGCCCCTCGTTGTTTCTGAGACTCGTGCGATCCTCTCGCGCCGCGCGAATTCGGGCGGGCGCGTCGGCGGGCTGGTTAGTAGACCAGGGCTTGGGCGCCGTCGGCCATGATCTCGGCGACGAAGGTCGCGGCGCCGGCGATGCGGATGCCGTCGATCACGTCGGCGGGGGTGATGTCCCGGCGCGCCGCGCACTGGGTGCAGACCGTCACCGCGCCCGCGGCGAGCACGCCGGCCAGCAGGTCGGCCAGCGGGGCGGCGTGCGGGAGCGAGAAGTCTTCCGCCCGGCCGGGCAGCGCGAACCACGCGGACTCCCCGGTGAGCCAGAGCGAGACCGCGACCCCGCTGGCCACCGCGGTCGCGGCGACGGTGAACGCCTGGTTGCAGCGCTCGGGGTCGTCCTTGCCCGCCGTGACCTTGATGACGAGAGACCGCTGCGACATGTCAGAACTCTAGCCGCGCCGAGGACCCCGCGGCGCGCCGAGGGGCGCCCGGCCCGGCCCGCGCCTACACTGCGGCCTATGCACGGGATGCTGAGTGCCACGATCCTGATCATCACGTTCGCCGTCATCGCCTTGGCCGGGCTGTACCTGGCCGGGCGGGTGTACCTGGCGGGAACCCGGGGGAAGACCGGCAGCGATGGATCCTGACCAGGCAATCCATCCCGACCTAGAGCCGCTGCGGTTCCTGCTCGGGAGGTGGGAGGGCGCCGGGATCGGCGGCTATCCGACGATCGAGTCGTTCAGGTTCGGCCAGGAGATCAGCTTCAGCCACAACGGCAAGCCGTTCCTCAGCTACGTCAGCAGGACATGGGCCCTGGACGAGGAGGGGCAGATCGGCCGCCCGCTGGGCACCGAGGCCGGGTACTGGCGCCCGCAGCCCGACAACCAGGTCGAGGTCATGCTCGCCCATCCCACCGGGATCGTGGAGATCTACCTGGGCGAGATAACAGGCACCCGGATCGAGATGGCCACCGACGTCGTCGCCCGCACCGCCACCGCCAAGGAAGTCACCGCCGGCCACCGCCTCTACGGCCTGGCCGGCCCCGACCTTGCCTACGCCTACGACCTGGCCGCCCTCGGCCAGGGCCTGCAGCCCCACCTGTCCGCCCAGCTAAAACGCGTAACCCCACCGGAGTTACGAGGCGCCGGAGCAGGGGGTCGTCGTCTGCCCGGGAAATAAAACATCCCCGGGCGGCTCCCGCACCATGGGGGCGCGGGGGCCGACTGGACTAGGTCGGCCAGCCCGGGGACTCGGTGTCTGCCCAGTTTAGCCGGTCGCCGTCCCGTGAGACGTGCCGGCGGGAAGGCGGCTAGCTGACAGCCACCTCGCGAGTCCGTTTACCATGCATGCTTTCGGACCACCTCCTTTCCCGCGTACCTGGCACGTTAGCCGGGAGATGATCAGCAGGCAAGCCCATTTCACTGTGGGCTCGTTCGAGGGCAGCCCAACTAGTATGGGTGGCATGAACGCCGACGCGCCGAATCCCGCGCGTGCCTGGGACGAGCAGCTGCGTGCACGCGGTTACCGCGTCACCCCGCAGCGTCAGCTGGTGCTCGAGGCGATTTCGCGGCTCGACCACGCGAGCCCCGAGCAAATCGGCACGGAGGTGCAGCGGACGGCCCGCGGGGTGAACATCTCCACCATCTACCGGACGCTCGAGCTGCTCGAGCAGATCGGCATGGTCACCCACACGCACCTGCGACACGGCGCGCCCACGTATCACCTGGCCACGGACGCCGACCATGTGCACCTGGTCTGCCGCGACTGCGGCCGGGTGACCGAGATCGGGCCGGACGCGATCAGGCCGCTGATCACCGTCCTGGACGAGCGGCACGGCTTCGAGACCGACGTGGGCCATCTCACGGTCTTCGGGCGCTGCGCCGAGTGCAGGGCGGCCGTCGATGCCTGAGCAAGCCGGCGGAGGCAGCCCGCTGCTCGCCTGGCCGGGCGCGGTGCAGGCCAGCTGGCCGGACGAGGGCGTGGCCGCGCACTACGGCGACCCGATGCGCGAGCAGCGCGCGCTGGCGGAGGGCGCGGCGCTCGTCGACCGGTCCAACCGCGGGGTGCTGACGATCACCGGCCAGGACCGGCTGAGCTGGCTGCACAGCCTGACCACCCAGCACCTGGCCGAGCTCCCGGCGGGCCAGGGCGCCCAGGCCCTCATCCTCAGCCCGACCGGGCACGTGGAGCACCACCTCACGCTGGTCGACGACGGCACGACGACGTGGGTGCACACCGAGCCGGGCGCCGCGCCCGCGCTAGCCGCCTTCCTCGACTCCATGCGGTTCATGCTCCGGGTCGAGGTGGCCGATGCCAGCCGCGACTACGCGGTGCTCACCGTCTCCGATCCCGCCGGTGCGCAGCTCGCCGCCGGACTCGAGGGGGTAGCCGCGACGATCAACCACGGCTCGTTCGGGATAATTGATTTGATCGTGGCGCGGGACCTGCTGCCGGGCGCGGCCGGGGACCTGGTACGGCGGGGCGCCGCGCCCGCGGGCATGTGGGCGTTCGAGGCGCTGCGGATCGCGGCCCGGGTGCCCAGGTTCGGCGTGGACACCGATCACCGCACGATCCCGCACGAGGTCGGCTGGATCGAGACCGCCGTCCACCTCAGCAAGGGCTGCTACCGCGGCCAGGAGACGGTGGCGCGGGTGCACAACCTCGGCCACCCGCCGCGGCGGCTGGTCTTCCTCGACCTCGACGGCAGCGTGGACCGGCTGCCCGCGCACGGCGACCCCATCGAGCTCGACGGGACCGCGGTCGGGTTCACCGGGTCCGCGGCGCGGCACTACGAGCTCGGCCCGGTCGGGCTCGGGCTGATCAAGCGCACCGTGCCGGTGGACGCGACGCTGCTGGCCGGCGGCGTCGCGGCGGCGCAGGAGGTCGTGGTGCCGCCGGACGCCGGGGCCAACGTCAAGATCACGCTGCGCCGGCACTAGCGACCGGCCAGCCCGTAAGCTGTGAGAGTTTTCCAGGGACAGGGAGGTTGCCCGCCGTGCTGCGCAGGGTCCTGCTGGCCGCGTCGGCCAGTCCCAGGCTTCGCCAGATCGTCACCACGGCGCCGACCACGCGCGCCATCGTCGATTCCTACGTCGCCGGGGAGACCGCCGACGACGCGGTGCGGGTGACCCGCACGCTGCGGGACGCAGGCCTGCTCGTCTCGCTGGACTACCTGGGCGAGGACACCAAGGACCTGACCCAGGCCACGGCCGTCGCCGAGGAGTACGTGCAGCTGCTCGGCAAGCTGGCGGCCGACGGCCTGACCCACGGCGGGGCCGCCGAGGTGTCCGTGAAGCCGACCGCGGTCGGCCTGTTCCTGGGCACCGCCGTCGCGGCGGAGAACATCAGGCGGATCGCCGCCGCCGCCAGGGAAACGGGCACCACCGTGACCCTCGATGCCGAAGAGCACGCGGCGATCGAGCCCACCTTGCGGATCGCCGCCGGGCTGCGGAAGGAGTACGCCGAACTCGGCTGCGTCATCCAGGCGTGCCTGCGCCGCAGCGAGGCGGACTGCAGGTCGCTGGCCGCCCACGGCGTGCGGGTCAGGCTCTGCAAGGGCGCCTACAGCGAGCCGGAGAGCGTCGCGTTCACCGCCCGCCGCGACGTGGACGCGTCCTACGCGCGCTGCCTGCGGACGCTGATGAACGGCCCTGGCTACCCGATGCTCGCCACCCACGACCCGCGGCTGATCGAGATCACCGCGTCGCTGGCGGTGCTGAACGGCCGGGCTTCGGACAGCTTCGAGTACCAGATGCTCTACGGCATCCGGCCCGCCGAGCAGCGGCGGCTGGCCAACACGGGCGCGCGGATGCGGGTGTACGTCCCCTACGGCGGCGACTGGTACGCCTACCTGGTCCGCAGGCTGGCCGAACGGCCGGCTAACCTCGCCTTCTTCGTCCGCTCGCTTCGCTCGAACACGCTTCGGTCGCACACATAGGGGTCGGACTCATGATCGCCATTCTCGGCACCGGCAAGATGGGCGAGGCGCTGATGTCCGGGCTGCTGCGCGCCGGCCGGCCGCCTTCTGCCGTGATCGCGGCGGTCCGGCGCGAGGACCGGGGCGAGGAGCTCAGCTCGCGCTACGGGGTCCTGGTGACCGACGCCGCGTCGGCCGCGAAGGCGGCGGACACCCTCGTGCTTGCGGTGAAGCCGCAGGACATGGGCAGGCTGCTGGAGGAGATCGCGCCGGTGGTGCCGTCCGGCCGGCTGGTCATCTCGGTCGCGGCCGGCATCACCACGGCGTTCATCGAGCGGCGGCTGGCGGGCGAGGTCCCCACGGTCCGGGTCATGTCGAACACGCCGGTCCTCGTCGACGAGGCGATGAGCGTGATCTCGGCCGGCGCGTACGCGGGCGAGGAGCACCTGCGCCGGGCGGAGGAGCTGCTCCGCCCGGTCGGCAAGGTGCTGCGCATCCCCGAGTCGCAGCAGGACGCCGCGACCGCGCTGTCCGGCAGCGGCCCGGCCTACGTGTATTACCTGGTCGAGGCGATGGTAGACGCCGCCATCCTGCTCGGCATGGGGCGCGGCGCGGCGCTGGAGATGGTGACCCAGGCGGTCTACGGCGCGGCCACCATGCTGCGCGAGTCCGGCCAGCATCCGGTGATCCTGCGGGAGGCCGTCACGTCGCCCGGCGGCACCACGATCTCGGCGATCGCCGAGCTGGAGAAGCACCGGGTGCGGGCCGCGTTCCTCGCCGCCATCGAGGCCGCGCGCGATCGCGGCCGCGAGCTCGGCCGGGACCCGGCAGAGGCCGAGGCCGAGAGGGGACGCTAGGTGGCAGGCCCGTTCACCCTCGTCTGGGACGAACGGCTGATCGGGTACGACTTCGGGCCCGGGCACCCGCTGGCGCCGGTGCGGGTCGAGCTGACGATCGCGCTGGCGCGCGAGCTCGGCGTGCTCGAGCTGCCCTCGGTGTCCGTGATCGGCGCGGTCCCTGCGGACCTGGCCGAGCTCGAGCTGG
This sequence comes from Streptosporangiaceae bacterium, assembly GCA_030040475.1. The sequence continues at coordinate 2,581 of JASHTQ010000645.1, read as the reverse complement.
TGCACGACGCCGCGTACATCGAGGCGGTCCGGCGGGCCGGGCACGACGGGCGGGGCGACGGCAGGTTCGGGCTCGGCACCATGGACGACCCCGTTTTCCCCGGCATGCACGAGGCGTCCGCGCTGGTGGCCGGGGCCACGCTCGCGGCGGCCCGCGCGGTCTGGCGCGGCGAGACCCTGCACGGGGCCAACATCGCGGGCGGGCTGCACCACGCGATGCGCCGGTCGGCGAGCGGCTTTTGCGTCTACAACGACCCGGCCATCGCGATCCGCTGGCTGCTCGAGGCCGGCGCCGAGCGGGTCGCGTACGTGGATCTCGACGTGCACCACGGCGACGGGGTGCAGGCGGCGTTCTACGACGACCCCAGGGTGCTGACGATCAGCCTGCACGAGCACCCGGCCACCTTGTTCCCCGGCACCGGGCTCGCGTCGGAGACCGGCCGCGGCGAGGGCATCGGGTACGCGGTCAACGTGGCGCTGCCCGCCGGCACCGGCGACGCGGGCTGGCTGCGCGCGTTCGACGCGGTGGTGCCGCCGCTGCTGCGGTCCTTCCGCCCCGAGATCCTGGTCAGCCAGCACGGCTGTGACAGCCACCGGCTGGACCCGCTGGCCCACCTCGAGCTCAGCGTCGACGCGCAGCGGCGCGCGGCGCTCATGGTGCACGAGCTTGCGCACGAGACGGCCGCCGGGAAATGGCTGTTCACTGGCGGCGGCGGTTACGAGCTTGTCCAGGTCGTGCCCAGGACGTGGACGCACCTGCTGGCCGTGGCCGCGGGCGAGCCGGTCGATCCGGGCCTGCCGACCCCGGCGGGCTGGCGCGAACTGGCCCGCCGGCGCACCGGCGAGCAGGCGCCGCTGCGGATGACAGATGGCGAAGACGCGGAGTTCGTTCCGTTCGCGGCCGGAATCGATCCCTCCGATCCGGTGGACGCCGCGATCATGAACACCCGCCGCGCCACCTTTGCCTGGCACGGTCTGCACGTGCAGATGTAAGGTCGAAATGGTCGAGTTCGGCCCGGACCCGGTCGCCGGAGTTTTGCAGCCCGAATGCAGCACGTGAGCCCGCCCTTGTCAAGCCGCTCATCGCGGGAATGGTATACAGCCGAACGACGCAGCTCAGCGTCGGGAAGCGTGTATTCACCTGGTGCCGCCCAGATGATTGCGGCCAAACAGTAACAACAATGAAGCTATGGACGGGCTTGCTCTTTTCTGTGCGGGTCTTACGCTGGAGGCGTACGTGACTGGTGCGCTGAATCCCGTCAAGTGCGTGCGGAAGAGGCTAACTCGATGGCAGGCGAAACCCCCCTTAGCGATGTCAGATTTCTCACGGTGGCCGAAGTGGCCACGATCATGCGCGTGTCCAAGATGACCGTGTATCGCTTGGTCCACTCCGGCGAACTCGAAGCGATCCGCGTCGGACGGTCGTTCCGGGTGCCTGAGCAGGCGGTGAACCAGTATCTGCGGGCCGCCTTCGTCGGCACCGGCTGAGCCGGCCCGGCCTGGGCGACCAGGCCGGGTTCCCGTGGGCACGGGGAGTCGGGGGTGGGGATAGCGCCGCGCGGCGGAACCTGCCGCCCGCGGTGGGCGGCCAGGCGATAGCTCATGATCTTGATCGGCTGCGCCAGCACCCCGGATCGGGGGTAACCTCTACGTTTGGGTGTGGTTCCAGCCGCCCTTACCGGGCGAGCGCGTTGGCGTGCCCGTCATCCGCAAACGCCTAGGAAGGGCGGTCTCGTGGGCTCTGTCATCAAGAAGCGGCGCAAGCGCATGGCCAAGAAGAAGCACCGCAAGCTGCTGAAGAAGACGCGCATCCAGCGCAGGAACAAGAAGTAGCCTGACGCCCCGGGTCACGGCGGTCCACCATAGGGATTGATGTCTGGTCCGGTCCTTATCGGGTTCGCGGGCGTGCTGGTCGCGGCGGTGGCCACCGGCCTGCTCGCCGGGCGCTGCGTCCGTCAGCCGCGGCTTGACGTCATCTTGTGGACGGCATCGACGCTCGGGCTCACGATCGCGCTCGCGGCGCAGGCCATGGGCTTCGATCGCGGGTTCGGCTCGGCGACGTTCCGCGCGGTCCAGCTGTTCGCCCTGCTGCTGACTCCGCTGTGGCTCGGCTGGGGGCTGGTCGAGCGGGTCGCGGCGAGCGACGCCGCCAGGTTCGCCATGCGGCTGCTGTGCACCGCGCTGACGGTCGTCGCGGGTGTGATCTTGGCCACCGACCCGCTCGGCACCCGGGCGTTCGGCAAGTCGTGGCCGCTGGCTAGCCAGCACTACCAGCCGATCGCGGACTACGCCCTCGACGCGGTGCAGGCCGTCGCGGTCGTCGCCGCCGTGGCCGCGGCCGGGCTCGCCGCCGCCCGGGCGAGGAACGACCGGCGCTGGCTGGCCGCGCTCGCCGGGATAGGGCCGGTCGCGCTGGCCGTCCTCATCACCGCGGCGCTGCGCCTCTCGCTGCCGTCCAGGTCGGCGTATCCGTTCCTGTGCCTGATCGCGGCCGCGCTGGTGTGGTTCGGCGCGACCAGGCTGGCGCCCGCCGGTGTGACGAGGCTGGCGGCCGCCGGCGCGGCCCGGGGGCGGGACCGCCG